>NZ_JBNDHX010000001.1:0-129909 GCF_056755275.1 Leifsonia sp. HAY1-4F | reverse complement strand
TCCGTCGTCGGCAGCGTCAGATGTGTATAAGAGACAGCACCAGATGCGACCACAACATGCCGTGGGCCGGCCATGCCGGGGGATCGATCAGGACCGTCATAGAATGATTCTAGGAACCGGTTCCGCACGCGGAGCCGGGCGGTCTCGACCCGAGGCGCACAGTCCCCGTCGAATTGACGATGGATAGGGCGTCGGGTAAAGTTGACCGTTGGTGTGTGCCGGGCTCAGCCCGCGCAATCATCATGGTTTTCTGAGAGCAGCCGGTCGCAGCAGCGGTCGGCCCGACTCGCCAGTGACTTCCAGAACACACAAGTTTCCAACAGAGACAAGAGCAGGACCAGGTCCACGGCAGCGCCGGGAGCTGTTCCCCGACGAAAAGGTACTGACAAGTGGTTTACGCAGTTGTGCGCGCCGGTGGCCGACAGGAGAAGGTCGAGGTCGGCACCATCGTGACGATGGACCGCATCAAGGCCGACAAGGACAGCACGATCGAGCTCGCACCGGTTCTGCTCGTCGACGGTGACAAGATCACCTCCGACGCTGAGTCCCTCGCGAAGGTCACCGTGACCGCCGAGGTCCTCGGCAACCTGCGCGGTCCCAAGATCGTCATCCAGAAGTTCAAGAACAAGACCGGCTACAAGAAGCGCCAGGGCCACCGCCAGGACCTCACGCGCGTCAAGATCACCGGCATCAAGTAGCCGACGAGGAGAACACACCATGGCACACAAAAAGGGAGCGAGCTCCACTCGCAACGGCCGCGACTCGAACGCTCAGCGTCTCGGCGTGAAGCGCTTCGGCGGCCAGACCGTCAACGCGGGTGAGATCCTGGTCCGCCAGCGCGGCACCCACTTCCACCCGGGCGTGAACGTCGGCCGTGGTGGCGACGACACCCTCTTCGCCCTCGCCGCCGGTGCGGTCGAGTTCGGCACCAAGGGCGGCCGCAAGGTCGTCAACATCGTGGAAGCCGCGGTCTGACGCTCTTCCACGAGCACCATTTTCCGGATGGGCGGGCTTCGGCCCGCCCATCCGCCTTTTCACGAGTAAACAGGAGACCCCCATGGCAACGTTCGTCGATCGCGTGTCGTTGCACCTGCGCGCCGGGAACGGCGGCAACGGGTGCGTCTCCGTCCGCCGCGAGAAGTTCAAGCCCCTTGCCGGGCCCGACGGCGGCAACGGCGGCAACGGCGGGGACATCATCCTCGTCGCCGACCCCCAGGTGACCACGCTTCTCGGCTACCACCGCTCACCGCATCGGTCGAGCGAGAACGGCGGCTTCGGGATGGGCGACCACCGCAGCGGCCACACCGGTGAAGACCTCGAGCTGCCGGTCCCCGTCGGAACCGTCGTCAAGGACGCCGACGGCGAGGAGCTCGCCGACCTGACCGAGCCGGGGATGCGCGTCGTCGCGGCGGCAGGTGGCATCGGCGGCTTGGGCAACGCGGCCCTGGCGAACCAGAAGCGCAAGGCGCCCGGCTTCGCCTTGCTCGGCACGCCCGGGTGGGAGGGCGACATCCGTCTCGAGCTGAAGACGGTCGCCGACATCGCCCTGGTGGGCTATCCGTCCGCGGGCAAGTCGAGTCTCATCGCGGCCCTGTCCGCGGCCAAGCCGAAGATCGCCGACTACCCGTTCACGACCCTCCACCCGAACCTGGGAGTGGTGCAGGCGGGCGACGTCCGCTACACCGTCGCCGACGTTCCCGGCCTGATCGAGGGCGCGAGCGAAGGCCGTGGGCTCGGGCTCGAGTTCCTCCGCCACGTCGAGCGCTGCTCGGCCCTGCTGCACGTGCTCGACTGCGCAACCCTGGAACCCGGACGCGACCCGCTCAGCGATCTCGACGTCATCCTCGGCGAGCTCGCCGCATATCCTGTGCCCGAGGGCCAGAAGCCTCTGCTCGAGCGTCCCCAGTTGATCGCGCTCAACAAGATCGACGTTCCGGATGCGCGCGAGCTCGCCGAGTTCGTGCGGCCGGAACTCGAGCGTCGCGGCTACCGCGTCTTCGAGATCTCGGCGGTGAGCCACGATGGCCTGCGGCCCCTGTCCTTCGCGCTGGCCGAACTCGTCGAGCACGCCCGCGCCGAACTGGCAGCGCTGGAGCAGGCGCGACCCCGGATCGTCATCCGGCCCAAGGCCGTGGACGACAACGGCTTCGTCGTCAAGGTCGAGGGCGGCTCGGACGGCCCGGTGTACCGCATCCTCGGAGCCAAGCCCGAGCGCTGGGTCGCTCAGACGGATTTCGCGAACGACGAGGCCGTCGGCTTCCTCGCCGACCGGCTGGCGAAGCTCGGCGTCGAGGACCAGCTGGTCCGGGCAGGAGCGGTCGCCGGGTCGACCGTCGTGATCGGGCGGAACAACGGCGTCGTGTTCGACTGGGAGCCCACCCTCACCTCGACTGCCGAGCTCATCACCGCACCGCGTGGCACGGACACCCGCCTGGACACGAACCAGCGTGCGACCCGTGCCCAGCGGCGTGAGGAGTACTTCGATCGGATGGATGCGAAGGCCGAGGCCCGTGAGGAGCTCCAGCGGGAGCGCGAGGCCGGCCTCTGGGCAGACGACACCTACGACGAGAACGTCGTGAGCGGCGTGGGCCGGAGCACGTCGGACCGGACGAGGACCGACGCGAACGGCGGAGACGAGGAGAGCACCGAGCGATGACTATCGACGACCGCAGCCAGATCACCTCCGCCCGGCGCATCGTCGTCAAGGTGGGCTCGTCGTCCATCAGCGGCGACAACGCCGGACAGATCGCGCCGCTGGTCGACGCCCTCGCCGAGGCCCATGGCCGCGGCACGCAGGTCATCCTCGTCTCCTCCGGCGCCATCGCCACGGGGATCCCGTACCTCTCGCTCTCGGAGCGCCCCACCGATCTCGCGACCCAGCAGGCTGCGGCCGCGGTCGGCCAGAACGTGCTGATCTACCGGTACCAGGACAGCCTGGACCGCTTCGGGATCGTCGCCGGCCAGGTGCTCCTGACCGCGGGCGACATGGAGAACCCGACCCACCGCAGCAACGCCAAGCGCGCGATGGAGCGGCTGCTCGACCTCCGCATCCTCCCTATCGTCAACGAGAACGACACCGTGGCGACGCACGAGATCCGCTTCGGCGACAACGACCGCCTGGCCGCTCTGGTGGCGCTGCTCGTGCAGGCGGACGTGCTGGTGCTGCTGTCCGATGTGGATGCGCTCTACACGCGGCCTCCGCATGAGCCCGGCGCCGAGCGCATCGATCAGGTGGGCTGGGACGACGAGCTGGAAGGTGTCGAGATCGGCTCCACGGGGCTCTCGGGCGTGGGCAGCGGCGGTGCCGTCACCAAGGTCTCGGCGGCGCGTCAGGCTGCCGAGCAGGGCACGGCGGTGGTGCTCACCGCGACCTCGCTGGTCTCGCAGGCGCTGCGTGGCGAGCGGGTCGGGACGTGGTTCGCCCCGGCGCCCAGCACGTCCGCGCCCAGCACGTCCGGGCCCAGTACGTCCGTGGCCGGCACGACGGCGGCGGGACCGTACGGGCTCGACGATGAATCCGTCCCCAAGGGGACGCTCTCCACCGATTCGCCTGACGCCGTCACGTCTGACGCGACCGCGTCTTAGAATCGACGCATGTCCTCGATCACCGGTGCGGCGCCCGCCGCGACCCTTTCGCTTCAAGAGCGGCTCTCGGCCGCCAAGACGGCGTCGCGCGCTCTGGCCACGGAGAATACCGAGCAGAAGAACCGCGCTCTGCGCGCCATCGCCGACGGCGTCCTCGTCGCCTCCGCCGACATCCTCGCAGCCAACGAGCTCGACCTGGCCAATGGGCGTGAGAACGGGCTGTCGACGGGCTTGCTCGACCGGCTGACCCTGAGCCCGGCGCGGCTGCAGGGACTCGCCGACGCTGTTCTCGAGGTCGTGGGACTGACAGATCCCGTCGGTGAGGCCGTGCGGGGGAGTGCGCTCCCGAACGGGGTGAAGATCACCGAGGTGCGGGTGCCGTTCGGCGTCGTGGGCGCGATCTACGAGGCGCGGCCCAATGTGACGATCGACATCGCCGCGCTGGCGATCAAGAGCGGCAACTCGGCGGTCCTGCGCGGGGGCAGCGCGGCCATCGAGACGAATCGGGTGCTGGTGCGCGTTATCCAGGAGGCACTGGCCAGTGCCGGGCTGCCCGCCGACGCCGTTCAGACCATCGACGATTTCGGCCGCGAGGGCGCTGCGCAGTTGATGACTGCCCGCGGCTACGTCGACGTGCTCATTCCGCGGGGGAGCGCCGAGCTCATCCAGACCGTCGTGACCCAGTCGACCGTTCCGGTGATCGAGACCGGCGCCGGCGTGGTCCACGTCGTGCTCGACGCATCGGCACGCGAAGACTGGGCGGTCGACATCGTCCGCAACTCCAAGGTCCAGCGTCCGAGCGTCTGCAATGCGGTCGAGACGCTCCTGGTGCACCGCGATGCGGCCGAACGCCTGCTGCCGCCGGTGCTCTCCGCGCTCCGGGCCGAGGGGGTCACGATCCACGCGGACGAGAGGGCTCTGTCCTTCGCGCCAGACGCGGTGCCCGTGACCGAGGAAGACTACGCCACCGAGCACATGAGCCTCGACATCTCCGTGAAGGTGGTGGACGGGCTGGATGAGGCGATCGAGCACATCCGCCGGTATTCGACGCAGCACACCGAGTCCATCGTGACGAACGACCTCGAGAGCGCCGACCGCTTCCTCGCCGAGGTGGACTCCGCGGTGGTCATGGTCAACGCCTCCACGCGGTTCACGGACGGCGGTGAGTTCGGGTTCGGGGCGGAGGTCGGCATCTCGACGCAGAAGCTGCACGCCCGCGGCCCCATGGGCCTCCCGGAGCTGACCAGCACCAAGTGGATCGTCCGCGGGTCCGGCCAGATCCGCGCATAGCCGACCGCTAGACTTGACGGCGGGCCTCTGGCCCCGAGAAAGGATTGCGCACGATGTCACTTCTGACGACCGTCCTCGCGGCGGAGACCCACGTCGAGCTGCCGATGCCCACCTGGGCCTACGGCGCGATCGCGATCGTCGTGTTCATCGCGCTGTCGTTCGTCGTCTGGAGCTTCAAGGACGTCGCCAACCGGCACAGCCACCGCTCCGCACCGGATGCCGCCGCCCACGCCGGCGCCCCGGGCGCGACCCACCACGGCAGCGGCCACCCGACCCAGGGGCACTGAGCCACCTCCGCATGGAGCTGACGGAGACGGGCCGGCCGCGGATCGGCGTGATGGGCGGCACCTTCGACCCGATCCACCACGGTCACCTGGTCGCGGCCAGCGAAGTCGCCCAGTCGTTCGGGCTGGATGAGGTCGTCTTCGTGCCGACGGGCAAGCCCTGGCAGAAGGGTCCGGTCTCGGCGGCGGAGCACCGCTACCTCATGACCGTGATCGCGACAGCGTCGAATCCCCGCTTCACGGTGAGCCGCGTCGACATCGACCGGCAAGGCCCGACCTACACGATCGACACCCTGCGCGACCTCCACGAGGAGCGGCCGGACGCCGAGCTGTTCTTCATCACCGGCGCGGACGCGATCGCCCAGATCCTCAGCTGGCGGGACGTCAGCGAGCTCTGGGAGCTCGCGCACTTCGTGGCTGTGAGTCGCCCGGGACACGACTTGAGTATTTCTGGATTGCCGGAGCAGGACGTAAGCTTGTTGGAAGTTCCGGCCCTGGCGATCTCGTCGACCGATTGCCGGAGCCGGGTGAGCAGGGGATTCCCGGTCTGGTACCTCGTACCCGACGGGGTCGTTCAGTACATCTCCAAACACCATCTGTATCGGAGCGTGGCATGACATCGTGGCCTGAAGAGCCGCCAGCGGGCCAGCCGCAGACGCGGCGACAGGCGAGGGAGTTCGAGCGCTCCGCTTCCCGACGCGCGGGCACCGCCGAGCCGACCCCCGCCGGGCAGATCCCCGAGGTCACCACCAACTCCCCGCAGCGCGAGCGTGCGGTAGAGCCGACGCAGGAGGAAGCCGCTCAGGGCGACTCCGCCGCAGACGTCGAGCAGCCCGCCATTCCGGCCAGCGCTTTCGCCGAGCCCGGCGTCTCATCTCCGTCGAGCGATGTGTTCGATCTGTTCAAGCAGGCTCCGGACGTGTCCCAGCCCGAACCCGTGACGCAGCCGATGGCGATTCTCCAGCCCGAGACGACCCCACCGGTTTCAGCAGCAGCAGCGGCCGCCGCACCGGTGCGCCAGCAGCCGACCGATCAGGGCAGGACGCTCACGCGCCGCGAACTGCGTGCGATGCAGCAGGCGGAGCAGGCGAACGGCCAGGCCGGCCACCCCGCCGTGGTTGGAGAGCCGGTTGTCCCGGTGACCTTCACCTCCGAGCCCGAGGGCGGTGCGGCCTCTTCGCCGAAGCCCCGGCCGGCGGTCGCCCCAATTCCTTCCATCGGCACACCGCCCAGCGCGTCCGAGGCTTCCGCGGCCGCCCCGGCGCAGTCGAGCGGCTCGGCCTCCACCAGCGAGAAGTCGGCCTGGCCGTTCCCGCCACTTGTGCCCTCCGCCTCGCGGACTCCGCAGCCCGAGGCCACGGCGACCCAGAGCCTGACCTCGCCGTTCGCGGCGTTCGGCGCGCAGCCGTCGCCGAAGGCCGAGGCGGCGCCGGCGAAGGCCGCCGATCAGGTGTCTCCCGCGGGAGACAGCACAGACGACGTCTCCACCCAGGAGCGCAGGCCGTTCACTCCGCCGACCGGCCACTGGTCCACCGCCGCGGAGCTCGACGACCGGAACGAGCCGATCACCTCGCGCAACGTCGGCCAGTCGACGGCGGCCACGACGACGAACGCGCTCATCCTCCCGGCCATCCCGCATCCCGATGCAACGGCTCCGCTGACGAGCACCGGCGAGATCCTCGTCACGGGGTCGATCGACCTCCCGCGAGGGATGGGTGCCACGGGTGCGCATCCTGATCACATCGACTCGTCCGACCTCGACCGTCTTCTCGACGGCGAGGAGAACGAGTTCAATACGTCCGAGGTGCAGCCGGTCCGCGCGTCGCGCGCCATCAGCACGCACACCTCGACCCGCGGTGTCATCGCACCGCCCAAGAAGCGCGGCAACACGCTCCCCGTCGTCCTCATGGTCACCGCCGGCGTGCTCGCCATCGGAGTCATCGGTCTGCTGGTCGCCGCCTACGTCCTGAAGGTGTTCTGATCATCCGCAGTTCTTCATCCACTTCCGTACCGACCTCGCACCGAACGCGACCGGAGGGCCGCCAGTGACCGCATCCCCGCACGCCCGAGAACTCCTGCAGCTGGCGGCAGTCGCCGCCGACTCGAAGGGCGGCCAGGACATCATCGCCCTCGACGTCTCGGGACCCCTGCCGCTGACCGACGTCTTCCTGCTGGTCAGTGGCCACGTGGAGCGGAACGTCATCGCCATC
Source organism: Leifsonia sp. HAY1-4F (assembly GCF_056755275.1). Lineage (NCBI taxonomy): Bacteria > Bacillati > Actinomycetota > Actinomycetes > Micrococcales > Microbacteriaceae > Leifsonia > Leifsonia sp. HAY1-4F. Next base: position 122,540 of record NZ_JBNDHX010000001.1, on the reverse strand, counting down.
GCGTCGGAGGTCGAGGACCGGCTGAACGAGTCCGGCGTCAAGACGCTACGTCGCGAGGGCAAGGGCGAAGGCCGCTGGGTGCTGCTCGATTTCGGCGACGTCGTCGTCCACGTCTTCCACGAGGAGGACCGGATGTACTACGCGCTGGAGCGCCTCTGGAAGGACTGCCCGGTGCTCCCCGTCGAACTGCCGGTGCCCGAGCGCGCCGAGTAGTACACGGGCTCGCTCCCAGCCTCTTCCCACGTTCGCCTGAGAAGTCTCTCATACGCGCACGCTTCACTGGTGTCATGAGATGCCCCACCGACAACGTGTCCCTGGTCATGAGCGAGCGCAACGGCGTCGAGATCGACTACTGCCCGGAGTGCCGTGGTGTCTGGCTCGACCGCGGCGAGCTCGACAAGATCATCGAGCGCGCCGACTCTGTCGCCGCGGCTCCGCAGCCGTACGCACGGCAGGAGTACGGTCGCCAGGAGTATGGACGGCAGCCCTCGCGGAAGAAGCGCGAGAACTGGCTGAGCGACCTGTTCGATTGACGCAGGGACCGGCTCAGTTTTTTCTGGCGCTGTCCGTGTAGTAGTCTGGACGAGTTGTTCCGGCGGCCTGAGAAGGCCGAAGAGACACACGTTCTGGGTCTGTGGCGCAGCTGGTAGCGCACCTGCATGGCATGCAGGGGGTCAGGGGTTCGAGTCCCCTCAGATCCACCAAAAACCCCGTCATTCAACGAAATGACGGGGTTTTCTCACGCTATAGCGGGCCACACGGAGTGCCGAGGCCGCTACAACTGCGCCCTGCCCGGCAACGCTTCAACTCCTGTATCAGGAACGATTCGTGGCGCGGCAGGGGTCGCAAGCCGCTGTGTGCGCCTGTAGGCGAAGATGAGCGGGATCACGCCGAGGACGCCGAACGACATGTCGATCAGCTGCCAACCGACGGGGATGCCACGAATGCTGCCGGCGATGAAGGCGAAAGGAATGACCATGGCGCAGGCGATCATCCCGAACCGGAGAACCCAGATGTTGCGGACCGGGTCCATGAGCGGCCCGATGAACGCGACGGCGATGACCAGGTGAGCGAACCCCAGCCAATCCGTCCCGTACGCGAGGAACGGGTACTGTGCCCCGCTTTCGGTGAGAGCGTCGCGGACCCGATCGATCCACTGCACAAGCCCAGGAAGGAGCTCCGCTGCCGGAATGGCGTGGAGCACGCTGGAAACTGCGCGCAGCTCTGTCTCGAGCGGGAACGCCGTCACCCCACTCACGACCAGACCGACCATGAAGATGACGATCCATACGCGAATCACCCTGAGGTTGCTCATGGTCTCACGCTAACCCTCGCGAGACGCGTCTACCGACGCGCGAGGCGCCTCCGGTCGATCCAGTAGGCGATCAACCAACCGACGCCCCCGACAACGGGCAGAACCACTATCGCGATACTCCACCACACTCGTTCGCTCGGGGTGACGTCGGTGGACCTGGCAAGCGTCAGCAGAGCTGCCAAGAGGATCGCTGCCCAAGCCGACGTCGGAACGACGGCCAGGAGTTCAAAGCTTGCGGGCAGGACCGGATCTTTCACGGTGAAGCCCGCTCGACGTCGTCGGCGGGTGGGGCGACGGAGTCTCGCCGGATCACCGGCATGGGGACCAGGGTGCGGTGGGGGATATCGGTGCCATTGAGGAGGAGCTCCATGGCGATGCGGCCCATCTGCTCGTAGGGTAGCCGGGCCGTGGTCAGCTGGGGGCGGAGGTAGCCTGCGATCTCGTCGTCGTCGAACGAGACCACCGACACGTCGTCGGGAATCCGGATCCCGGCTTCCAGCAGCGCCTGATACGCCCCGAACGCGAGGTTGTCGTTCATGCAGATGAGCCCGGTGAACGCCACCCCGGACTCCAGCAGTTCCCGACACAGCCGGTACCCCTCCGCGGGTGCCCACTCGGCCTCGAAGCCCTGCGCGACCAGCTGGAGACCCGCATCGGATATCGCCTGGTCGATGCCGGCTTGCCGATCGCCGATGGTCGCTGAGATCTCCGGCGGGATCTGCTCGGGCGTGCGCCGGCCCAGCAGGGCGATCCGGCGATGCCCGGCCTGGATGAGAGTGTTGGCGATCTCGGCGCCGGCGTCGAATTCTTGTGGCAGCACCGCGGGGGCGTTTCCGGAGGTGGTGGCGTTCACCATGACGATGGGAAGACCGCTGGGCAGGTCGGGGATCTCCACCTGCCTGGCCGCCATGGCCGCGAACAGCAACCCGCCCACGCGGTTATCGAGCATCGTCTCCAGCTGACTGGAGAGCCGCTCCGGATGGTGGCCATGCTCCGCGATCAGGACGGTATGCCCGCTCTCCGCAGCGACATCGAGCACCCCCCGGATCATCGCCGTCGCATACCGGGTCAGAGTGACCTCATCGGAGATGAAACCCACGGTTTGCGTGGTGCCCCAACGCAGGGCGCGGGCTGCGGGGTTGGGGCGATAGTTCAGCTCTGCGGCGATCCGCCGAACCTTCTCAGCGGTCTCCGCAGACAGCCCGGTGTCCGGCCGGTCATTCAGGATCAGACTCACCGACGCCTTGGACAGTCCGGCCATCTGCGCCACATCAGCGATCGTCGCCCGTTTGCTCACGTCCGTCATCATCCTCCCCGGGCACCGTAGCCGATAAAACCGCCGCCACGCTTGCGCCGCCCCGATACTACTGCTACATTCAACGCCTAAACGCGTTTAGGCCAAAACTAAATGCGTTCAGTTCGTCTAAAACCCCTCGTCTACCCCCGAGTCCAATGGAGGATCCCGTGAGAACCAAGGCCCGTCGAAAGCTGATGGCGGCAGGCGTCATCGTCGCCACCACAGCTCTGGCACTGAGCGGTTGCGCAAAGGCCGGAGGCAGTGCAGGAACCTCCGGTGGCGAGCTGGTCATGTGGACGCACAACGCCGGCAACAAGGCTGAGCTCGGTGCGGTGCAGAAGATCGTGAGTGACTTCAACAAAAGCCAATCCACGTACAAGGTCAAGGTCCAGGCCTTCCCGCAGGACTCGTACAACCAGTCGGTGACCGCTGCTGCCGCATCCAAGAAGCTGCCGTGCATCATGGACATCGACGGCCCGAATGTTCCGAACTGGGCATGGGCGGGGTACCTCCAGCCGCTCACCGGGTTGGATTCCACCCTGTCGAACTTCCTCCCGTCGACCGTCGGCAAGTACAACGGCAAGACCTATTCCTACGGTTACTACGACGTGGTTCTCGCGATGATCTCCCGCAAGAGCACCCTGGATGCGGCGGGCATCCGGATCCCGACCCTCGACAAGCCGTGGACCAAGACCGAGTTCGACGACGCGTTGGCCAAGCTGAAGGCCTCCGGCAAGTTCCAGTACCCGGCCGACTTCATGACCGGCTCCACGGGGGAGTGGTGGCCCTACGCGTACTCCCCGTTCCTGCAGAGCGCCGGCGGCGACCTGATCAACCGCTCGGACTACAAGAGCGCCGATGGTGCCCTCAACGGGCCGGCGGCGCTGGACTGGGCACACTGGTTCCAGGGCCTGGTCAACAACGGGTACATCGCCAAGAAGTCCGGTGCGGCCTCCGACCAGGACTTCCTGAACGGCAAGACGGGCATCCTCTACGACGGCTCCTGGGCCGCTGACGAGATGAGTAAGAAGTTCGGCAGCGACGTCGTGCTCCTGCCGTCCGTCGACCTGGGCAAAGGGCCGAAGATTGGTGGCGCCTCCTGGCAGTGGGGCGTTTCCAAGACCTGCGGAAACACGGCCGGCGCAATGGCCTACATGAAGTTCGCCTCCGCCGACAAGTACGTCGCCCAGGTGGCGAAGGCCGCCGGAACGATTCCGGCCACGGCGGCGGCAGCCGCACAGGTTCCCGGCTACGGGCCCGGCGAGGTGAACGCGCAGCTCCGTGACTTCTCGCAGAAGCAAGCTGTTGTGCGTCCCGTGACCCCCGGCTACCCGTTCATCGCCACCACGTTCACGAAGGCCGCCCAGGACATCATCAACGGCGGCGACCCGAAGTCGATCCTCGACCAGGCGGTCAAGGACATCGACGCCAACCGGAAGTCGAACAACTACTTCAAGTGACACGCAGGGCCCGGTTCGTCGCAGCAGCGGTCGAGCCGGGCCCTCCACGGACAAGGACGTCTCATGAGTATCGTCACCGAACCGGCTGCGGCTTCCGAGCGCGCCGCTGAGCTCCCGTCGCGCATGCCCCCGCAGAAGGTCGGGACCGCCCGCGGGCGCACCGACGCCGTCGTCGGGTGGATCATGCTGGCACCCGCCGCCATCCTCATCCTCACCTTCCTCCTTGTCCCGATCGGGCTCACCTTCGGCCTGGCGTTCACCAACGCCCGGCTGATCTCTCCCGAACCGGCACACTTCGTCGGTCTCGACAACTTCGTCGCTGTCTTCACAGACGACACGTTCTGGGCATCCCTGAGAAACACGATCGTGTTCACGGTCGTGATCGTGCCCCTGCAATCAGCCCTCGCTTTGGTCCTGGCTGTGCTCGTGAACACGCGAACCCGAGGGACGACGTTCTTCCGGACGGTCTATTTCCTGCCGGTGGTCACCTCCATCGTCGTGGTCTCGATGCTCTGGCTGTTCTTGTACCAGAAGGACGGACTGATCAACGTGGTCCTCGGCAAGGTCGGAATCCAGGGACCCGATTGGCTCGGCGACCCGCACTGGGCGCTGCTGGCGATCATCCTGATGTCGGCCTGGCAGGCCATGGGCTTCCACATGATCATCTGGCTCTCCGGCCTCCAGACCATCCCCGCGGAACTCTACGAAGCAGCGTCGCTCGACGGCGCGAGCCGCTGGCAGCAGTTCACCAACGTCACGTGGCCCGGTCTGCGCGGCACTCGCACCTTCATCCTGATCACGATCACCATCGCGGCGTTCGGCCTGTTCGCGCAGGTGAACATCATGACCCAGGGGGGACCGCTCAACTCCACCTCCACCCTGGTGTTCCAGGCCGTACGGAGCGGATTCCAGCAGCAGCAGACGGGTTACGCATCCGCGATCTCGCTCGTGTTCTTCGTCCTGGTGCTGATCGTGACACTCACCCAGCGGTTCCTCACCCGAGACAAGGAGGCCCGACGATGAGCGCAACCATTCGCGAGATCGCGGACATCGACACGGCACACGCTCGCAACCCGCGAAGGAGCCGGCTCCCCGGGTGGGGCGCTGCGCTGACGCTCGCCGCCAAGATCCTGCTGGCCCTCGTGTTCGGGCTGCCGCTGGTCTTCATGATCGTCTCCAGCTTCAAGCCGGACACGCAGATCTTCGGAGACCTCGGAGGGATCCAAGCATTCCTGCCGGTGGGGAACATCAGCCTGAACAACTACGTCGGTGTCTTCGACCGCGTCCCGTTCGCGCAGTTCCTGTTCAACTCCGTGCTGATCTCCGTCCTCACCGTCGGGCTCGGCCTGATCGTGAACTCGCTCGCGGCGTTCGCGCTCTCGCGGATCCGCATCCCCGGCGGACGGGTCGCGCTCGGAGTGATCCTCGCCACGCTGATCGTCCCGTTCGAGGTGATGGCGCTGCCGCTGCTGTGGGAGGTCAACCAGCTCCCGTACTTCGACGGCTCGCAGATCGTCCAGGGCTGGCTCGACACGTACACCGTCCAGATCGTGCCGTTCGTCGCCAGCGCGTTCTCGATCTTCCTCTTCTATCAGTACTTCGACTCCATCCCGAGGGAGCTGGATGAGGCGGCCCGCGTCGACGGCGCCGGCTGGTTCCGCATCTACCGGTCGATCATCATGCCGCTCGCCGGCCCGGCGATCGCGACCGTCGCCATCCTGACCTTCCTGCCGGCCTGGAATCAGTACCTCTGGCCGCTGATGGTCACGCAGAGCGAGGCGGTGCGGCCGGCGATGGTGGGGATCGACTACTTCAAGCAGCTGAACACCTCGTGGGGCCAGATCATGGCCTACGCGAGCATCATCACCATCCCCGTGCTGGCGCTCTTCGTCGCCTTCCAGCGCTCGTTCGTCAATTCCATCGCCTCCCAGGGCCTGAAAGGCTGATCCATGTTCTCTCTCCCCGACAGCTACGTCTGGGACTTCTGGCTCGCAGACGACGGCGACCAGTACCACCTCTTCTTCCTCTACGCCTCGAAGGCCCTGAAGAACCCCGACGCCCGCCACTACCGTGCCTCGGTCGGCCACGCCGTCTCCGGCGACCTGACGAACTGGACCCGAGTGGTGGACGCCCTGGTCCGCAGCGACCCGCCCGCATTCGACGAGCTCGCCACTTGGACCGGTAGCGTCGTCCGCGGCGACGACGGGCTCTGGCACATGTTCTACACCGGCACGAGCCTCACCCCGGACGGCAACATCCAGAGCATCGGGGCGGCGACCTCGCCCGATCTCTCCGACTGGACCAAGAATCCCGACAACCCGATCCTCACCGCGGATGCCCGCTGGTACGAACGGCTCTCGGACGGGCACTGGCACGATGAGGCGTTCCGCGACCCGTGGGTGTACCGGGATGAGCGGGCGGGACAGTGGCGGATGCTGATCACCGCGCGCGCCAACCACGGCAGCACGGACGACCGCGGCGTCATCGGGACCGCTCTCTCGCCGGACTTGAGCACGTGGACGCTGCAGCCGCCGCTCAGCGCGCCGGGGGCGGGCTTCGGGCAGCTGGAGGTGCTGAACACGGCCGAGATCGACGGCACGAGCGTCCTCTTCTTCTCGTGTCTCGCTCCGGACCTGGCTGCTTCCAAACGCGCCTCCGGCACCACCGGCGGCATCTGGGCCATCGTTCCGGACGCAGACGGCCGGTGGGACCCGAACGACGCGCAACAGCTCACCGACGACGACCTGTACGTCGGGCGCGTGATCCATGAGCGCGATACCGGCGAGTCGCTCTTCTTCGCCTTCGAGAACGTCGCGCCGGACGGTACCTTCGTGGGCCGCATCACCGACCCCCAATCCATCTCGCTGCAGGACGGGCGGCTCACGCTCGGAGACCCGAGACCCGCCGCCTCCGCCGAGGTGCCGCGACTGGGCATCGGCACGCCCGCCGGGTGATCGGGACATAAACGCAAATAAGCGGCAACTAGGCGGTCCGTTAGTTGCGTTTACCGGCCATAAGCGCAACTAATCCGGGTGGTGGTGCCCGTCGCCTCAGCGTTGGCGGCCGATCAGGACCACTACTTCGGTCTCCTGACCGGCTACCGTACCGGTGACGTAGACGCGATCGTCGAAGACCTTGCCCTGTGCGTCCAGGCGTCCGCCCGGGAGGCGGGAAGAACCGCTGCAGTGTTCCGGGAACTCCCTGGAGAATGGCACGAATCGGCAGGTGCACGGCGGGGGAGTGCGGTGCGCACACTCATCGACAATCTCCTGGAGAACCCGGTCATCACCGCCGCCGACGCCGAACACATCACGGGGGTGGATACGGTGAACGCATACCGGGCGATGAAGCGTCTAGAAGACGCAGGCGTCGTTCACGAGGTGACGTCCAGGCAGCGCAATCAAGTGTGGGCCGCAACCTCGGTGCTCGACGAACTCGATGACCTGAATGTCCGCATCGCGACAGCGATCCGCGCCGAGCGCGGTTGAGATAGGCCAGGTTCTTGCCCTGCCGATCATCCGAGTGTGTGTGCCAGACGCCAAAAGGGGGTTCCCTGCCCGTGTAGGCAGGGAACCCCTTCGGCTCGGGCGCTAGTCCGCCGCCTTTCCGGTCGTCCAGGCTGATGCCACCTTGTGGACGGTCAGGGAGACGAGCGATGCCGTCCCGCCGGTGGCGTAGGCGTTGATGCCGGTGCTGGCCGGATCCGGGAAGATCTGGTCCGTGATGAGCACCTGACCGTCGTCCGCGAACACCTCCACCGAGGACCAGTCGACGAGGATGTGCAGCTTCAGCCGGCCGTCTTCCAGCTTCAGCGGGGCGCGCTGCACGCTCGTCGCGAAGGACGGATCGAACGTCACGTCGCCGGACTTCGTTCGGTCGACGTAGAGCTCACCCGTCGACGTGTCGTAGCCGATGGAGGTCTGCTGTCCGTTCCCGGCTCGCACGTTCAGGCCGAACGTCTTGGCGCTGCCGGCGGTGAGCACAGCGTTGATGTCCGCGGTCTCGCCGCTGGCATTCAGCTGGGTGGTTCCGGTGGGCAGGCTGACGTTCTCGGCATGCGACACGGGGGAGGTGACCAGTTGGTTGAGCTGGTCCACCGGCTGCTGCACGAGGACATCCTTGCCATCGACCTGCTCGAGGCCGAGCTGGCGCGGGACCGTCATCGCGCTGCGCCAGGGCGAGGTCGGGATGGATCCGCCGTAGTCCCAGTTGTTCATCCAGCCGATCATGATCCGCTTGCCGCCGGGTGCGTCGTTGTAGGTGACGGCGGCGTAGTCGTCCTTGCCGAAATCGATCCAGTGCGCGCGCTGGATGCTGGACTGCGCCGCGGTTCCGGACAGGCTGAACTGGTCGGCGAGGATGTGACCCCACCCGCCGGTGTTGTTGTCCACCACCTCGAGATGGGCGGTCTTCCCTTGCAGATCGCTGAGGTTCCAACTGTTCCAGTCGAGGGACTCGCTGTTCGCACCGGTCGCGGACCGGACGACCTGCCCATCCACCACCAGACGGACGGAGGTGTCGACTGCCGTCGGTGGAGCTGGCTGCGGCGAGAACGTGATCTGGTCGACGTTCAGGTGCCCCCAGCCTCCCGGGTTCTGGTCCACGATCTGGATCGTCGCCGTCTGCCCTTCGTAGGCGCGGACATCCCAGGCGTTCCAGTTGAGCGCTTCCGCGTTCTGACCGGTGGCGCTGGCGACGACCTTCCCGCCGACGATGAGGTTCACTGACGTGGGGTCCGGTGAGCCCCACGGGTGGTTCCCGCCGCCCACAAGGAGGTTGATGTAGCTGCTCGAGATGGTGAACGACGGCGAGGTGATGGTGCCCTGCGATGCGTCGCCGTTGATGTAGGTGTTCACCAGCTGGTTGCCGATGTAGCCCGTGACCTGCTGCTGGTTGGGCAGCGTGCCGGCCGCCGGCCCGGTGCCGGTGAAGTCACCGGTCGTGGTCCACCCTGCGCCGTAGGTCGGGCCTTCGAAGTCGGCGAAGGTCGTCCCAGCGGGGATGGTGTTACCGGCGACGGAGCCTGGTACGTAGGGATGGTTTCCACCGCCGACCAGGAAGTTCAGGTACGCCTGGTCGATGGTGAAGTCCGGCGACGTCAGTGTGCCGGTCGTGCCATCCCCGCCGTTGAAGCTGTTGGCGAGGCCGGCGCCCTCATACCCCGAGACACCGCCCTGGCCCGGCGCGTTACCTGCCGTCGGGGCCGAGCCGAACGCGGTTCCCGTCGTGTTCCAGCCGTCCCAGCTCCCGTTGTCGAAGCTCTCCAGCGAGGTCCCGGTCGGGGGAACGTACGCCTTGTCGTCCGCCGTGAACGACGTGCCGTCGAAGTCGCCGGTGAAGTACTGGGCACCGGAGCCGCCGGCGATGCTGCCGGGGTTGAGGTTGACGACGAGCACCCACTTCTGCTTGCCGGGGTTCGCCGGGTCGGCCATCGGGAACAGGTCCGGGCACTCCCAGACACCTCCGGTCGCACCGGCAGGCCCGAAATCGCTCAGATGCGTCCAGTGCTTGAGGTCCGATGACCGGTAGAAGGTGACCTTGTGCTGGTCGGACAGAGCCGCCGTCATCAGCCACTCGTTGCCAGGCGCGTACCAGAAGACCTTCGGGTCGCGGAAGTTGCTCGAGCCGATGTCCAGGACCGGGTTTCCCGCGTACTTGGTGAACGTGCGTCCGTCGTCCGTGCTGTACGCGAGGGCCTGCCGCTGCTGTCCGGTCGCCTTGTCGAGGCTCGTGTAGATCGCGACGATCGCCGGGTTGCCGGGGGTGCCGAAACCGGTGGTGTTGTCCTTATCGACGACAGCGCTCCCCGAGAACACCATCTCCGACGCGTCCTGCGGGATGGCCACGGGAAGCTGGGTCCAGTGGACGAGATCCTTGCTGACGGCGTGTCCCCACGACATGTTGCCCCAGGTGTTCCCACTCGGGTTGTACTGGAAGAACAGGTGGTACTCGCCCTTGTAGTAGAGCAGCCCGTTCGGGTCGTTCATCCAGTTCGCTTGCGGGGTGAAGTGGAACTGCGGGCGGTAGGTCTCGGTGTAGGGCGCGGGCGCCGGAGCTGCAGTCGTCGCATGCGCCGGCGCGGAGACGCCGAGGAGCGCGAGTGCTGTGGCCGATACGGTCAATGCGGACAAGGTCGCGCGCCTCGCGCGACCTTGTGGTGTGCCCGGCTGTGCGTGTCTCGAAGGCATGCTCGGTGACCTTTCTGTCTGACAACGGTGTCAGAGTGGGACCTTACGGGATGCCCCGGTGGCGCGTCAATGGATGACAACGATGTCCTGCTCGGCTAGCGCTGTGCGCCCTGGTGGGGTGGAGGGCTCGATGGGTCTCCAGCTGCCCTGCCCGCCTGGGTCAGTAGTCCTGCGGCGTCGCGGGGTCGGCCTCTTCTGGGATGTTCGGAAAAAGAAGGTTCGCCACGAAGGGCAGCCGCCGTACGCCGCTCGACGAATCCTTCGTCGACGATCGTGAAGCGATCGACCGTCGCCGCCACGAGTATGCGGAACCTCGTATCCTCGCCGGTGTCGAATTCGGGCAACCACACCCCGTGGGATGCGCCCGAAGCGAGCGCGATGGTCGGGTACTTCCGGCCCGGCCCACGGCCCGAAGACTTCGGGACCCGCTGAGCGAGCCACACGTTCCGCGTGCCGCGCATCCGTTACCGGCGCGTGCGCGCAATCAGGCGCGGTGCTGCCGGACCCAAGCCAGCGCTCCTCGTTCGTCTGTGAATGCTCCGTCGTCTTGGGCCTGTAGCGCCTTGTGCAGGATGTCGGCGAACTCGGGTCCGGGTTCCATGCCGAGGGAGATCAAGTGCCGTCCCTTGAGGATCGGAGCGGTGCCGACCGGGTCGGCGGCGGCGACGCGCAGCCAGGTCGCGGACGGCGAAGCCTTGCTGCCCGTGCCCCTGCCGGCGCAGTCCGCGTCTACGACGCGAGCCCAATCGGCCAGGGTCGCGGGAGCCAATCGGCGGGTCAGCCGTCGCAGGGCGGGTCGCGATGGCGTTCCTCGAACGGAGACGTGACTCATGTGTTCGGCGACGACCGGAACGACGCGGCGGATGATCTGCGATGGAGCGCCGATTCGTCGCAGGAACGACCGTGCCGGCCCTGCACCCGCCTCAGGGTGGCCCAGCGAGGTGATGCGGCCGTTCGATGAGTCGATGCGGGTGTGAGTCACCTTGCCCAGATCGTGCAACAGCGCGCCGAGGACCGCCACTTCGCGATCGTCCGCTGTGACGCCGTTCTGTACACAACTGTCCGCCGCTGCCTGCGCGGAGAGGACGAGATGGGTGAAGACGTCGCCTTCCGGGTGCCAACTCGGATCCTGGGGAACCGTCAGCGTGGCTTCCAGTTCGGGCAGGAGCATGAGCGCACCGGTAGCCGCGAGTGCAGTCGCCGCCGCCTCCCAGTGATTCCCGTTGCGGAGCAGTTTGGACCACTCCATCCAGGTGCGCTCGGCGGCGACGCTCGTCGGCTGATCCTGGATCTGGCGCGTCACATTCGTGCAGATGGCAGCAGTGTCGTGGTCCACGTGAAATCCGAAGCGGCCCGCGAACTGCACCACCCGCCATAGCCGCAACGGGTCTTGTCCGAACGCGCTGCTTGTTGCGCGTAATACTCCGGAGCTGAGATCGCGGAGTCCGCCGAAGGGGTCGATGAGCTCGCCTGAAGCGGGATCCCATCCGATCGCGTTGATCGTCAGGTCCCGTCGTGAGAACGCGTCGTGGATGATCGACTGTTCGTCCGCTCCACCCGCATAGTCCCCGCGCGCGTTCACGGTCACGCCGCACCCGTGGGGCAGGGACACGTCGAAGTCTTCACCCTGTATGCGCGCAGCGAGGATTCCGAACGATCTTCCGCGTTCGCCGACATCGCCGATCTTCCTGATTTCGCGAAGGAGCCTTGCGGTGTCGGCTACGCGGTGAACCTCGATGTCGATGTCCTTTGGCGCCACACCGAGCAGCGCGTCTCGCACTGCTCCGCCCACGATCAGCGGCCGCCCGCCCGCGCGCCGTATGGAATTTAGAAGCGCGTTCGCAGCAGGGCTCAAGTGAATCAAATCGGTCTCCGTCGCCACTTCCACCTCCCTCTCCCTGTGATAGGCGGGTCCCCGACTGTGCCCGCAGCCACTGTGAGACCCCTGACCGGCCCGGCTCGAACGGGCAGCCACCCTCACCGACTGCGGGCCGGACGCACCCTTACCGGGTAGGCGCGCCTTGGGCGGGCTCAACAAAGGAGAGTCAGCCTAGCCAGCGAGCAGACTGCAAGCAACACCGGGGCGATTACAGATCCTCAACGGACCGGAGGTACGACAGGCCCCTCGGGAAGTCCTGCGGCGCTGTCGAATTCGGTTTGGAAGGCGCCGAAACTCGTGGAGCCGATCTGTGATGCCCCGATCCTGCTGTTGTCGATCGACTGGCATCCCGTCGTGTTCCACCAGAGGTCGACGTCGCGGTGATGCGGGTAGGAGAAGGCGAGGATGGCGAACGCGCCCGTGGCGGCGGGGCAATTGGCCACAGCTGGCGGACAACCAGTTGCAACGCTGAGGCTGATTGTCGGGGTGCGCGGAGTGTCCCACGTTCCGTCATCAGCGCAGCCTGTCGGCGCGCGGGCATGGGACTGCGATGATGGGCAGCATGTCCGACGATTTCGGCGAACCAGACGTTGCTGAGCGCAGCCTCGGCCTGGGTTACCGCACCGGTGCTTTGCTTGGAGGGGGCGTTACATGGACAGCCCGGGAATGGTGACCAAACGGGCTCGGTCGGGTGGCCGCGTTGGGGTGGGATTCGCGAGCACGTCATTGCAGATCATCATCACTATTGCGTTCTGGGTCTACGTGGTCGCTCTTGTCCTCTTTGCCGTCTCAGCCTTTGCCCCAAGCGCAGCATGGTTGCCACCCTTGAGCGTCGGCATCCTGATCGTGTCGGTCATCCTTTTCGCCTGCATCGTGGCTGCGACGTTGTCTCCCAGGAGGGGCCGGAGACCTGATGCGCTGCTCAGGGCGGCGATGAGCAGCTGGTGGGAGGAGCAGCCAGCAAAGTCTCGGTTGGTGACACTCGCAGCGCTTGGTATTGCTCTCACGCTCGTAGTTGTAAGCATCCTCACCGCTCCTGACCACGCAGACCTCGTTCGGAGGCATGGCGGTTATTTCCTGTCATCCGATGCGGGACTGCACGCGGTAAGCCAATCGCGGTATCTCTGGCTCTCTGTGGCGCAGTACACGTGGTCGCCGCTCAGCGCTGCGCTGGTGTTGTCTATCGTGGTCAGGTCCGCGGCAAGCGCGCTGCGATTCAGATTGTTCGGCGGTCGATGATGCGCAAACGGCTGTTCCTCAGTCCGCCCCGTTGACGTGCCGCGCGGCGACGATGCTGTCGTGAACTGATGTGTCGCGGTGCGTGCTGCGCGTGCAGCCCGCTGCGTCCGGCTACTCACGAGGTAACACTGGTCTTGCAGTATGCAACCCTTGTATTATGCAAGAGCTTCGACGGGTCACCCCCGACCTGCTTCCCTCCGACCGTGAGGTACGCGCCTTCCACACCGCCGGGAGGGATCTGATCGGCATCGCCCTGCGCAGCCTCGACGTCGTGGGCAACGGGCTGTCGCTGCCCAAGTTCCGGATGCTGCTGGTGCTGCACGAGCTCGGTCGCGCGCCCTCCGCCCGCGTCGCCCGGGCGCTCGGGGTGAACGCCTCATCGGTCACCCGGCTCGCCGATCGCCTGGTCGAAGAGCGCTACGTGACCCGCGGTGCCGATGAGCACTCGCGCAGCGTGGTCACGCTCGAGCTCAGCGACGAAGGCCGCAGGCTCGTGGATCAGGTCATCGCCTGGCGTCACGACGAGCTCGGCCGCCTCCTGGCCGGAATCGACCCGCACCTGCGCGAGACGACGACTGTTGCGCTCGAGCAGTTCGCGGAGGCTGCTGCGGCGTTCTACTCGGTCGATTTCGCCGGGCCGGCGGCGCTGTGAAGGCGTCAGCCCGCGCGCGGGACACGACCCTGGGCGATTTCGCGGTACGCCCACGGATGCTGCTGATCACCGCCCTCGCACTCCCGGTCGGCGCGCTCGGTGCGGTCGCGGCCTGGGCGCTCCTCCGACTCATCGGTCTGACCACCAACCTCGTGTTCTCGTGGCGGTGGGACGTCTCGCTCGTCGCTCCCGGCGCGACGGCGCATCCGTGGTGGCTGATCCTCGGTGCACCCATCGTCGGCGGCCTGATCGTGGGGGTCATGGCGCGCTTCGGCTCGGAGAAGATCCGCGGGCACGGAATGCCGGAGGCCATCGAGGCGATCCTGACCGGCGGCAGCAAAGTCCATCCCAAGGTCGCGGTGCTGAAGCCGATATCCGCCGCAATCAGCATCGGCACCGGTGGGCCGTTCGGCGCAGAGGGGCCGATCATCATGACCGGCGGCGCACTCGGCTCGATGCTGGCGCAGCTGGTGCATCTGAGCGCCGACGAACGCAAGGCGCTCCTCGTCGCCGGTTCCGCTGCGGGCATGGCGGCGACCTTCAACTCGCCGCTGGCGGCGATCCTGCTCGCCGTCGAGCTCCTCCTGTTCGAGTGGCGTCCCCGCAGCTTCGTGCCGACGGTCGCAGCAGTAGCGGTCGGCACCGTCGTCCGCGGCTTCCTGCTCGGGAGCGCGCCCGTCTTCCCTGTGGATGCGACCGGGCTGCGGCTCACTCCGGGGATCGAGGCGTTCGCCGTCGCCGCCGGAATAACCGGAGGGCTCCTCGCGATCGCCGCCACGTGGCTCGTCTACCGGGCCGAGGATGCGTTCCACAAGCTCCCCATTCATTGGATGTGGTGGCCGGCGATCGGCGGTCTCATCATCGGCGCCGGGGGACTCATCGAACCGCGCGCGCTCGGCGTCGGCTACGACGTCATCGATCAGCTCCTCACCGGCAGCGCGACCCTGTCGCTCATCCTGGGCATCCTCGTCGTCAAGACGCTCATCTGGTCGCTGTCCCTCGGCTCGGGCACCTCGGGCGGAGTGCTCGCACCCGTGTTCATGATCGGCGGCGCTCTCGGAGCGCTGGAAGGCATGATCTTCCCTCACGCGATCCCCGGCTTCTGGGCGATGTGCGGACTGGCCGCCGTCGTCGGCGGGGTGATGCGCTCACCGCTGACCGGTGTCGTGTTCACCCTCGAGCTCACGCACGCCTGGGATGCCCTGCTCCCACTCGTGATCGCCTCCACCTCGGCACACGCGCTCTCGGTCCTCTTGCTCAAGCGGTCGGTGCTGACGGAGAAGATCGCGCGACGCCGACTCCACCTCACCCGCGAGTACTCGACCGACCCGCTCGAGACCTTCTTCGTCCACGAAGTGATGACCCCGCTCGCGGGTGAGGCATCCTCGATGGATGGTGACACTCCGACGGTCCGCGCGAGTGACACGCTCCGGTCGGTCGCCTACCAGTTCGCCGAGACGGAACAGAGCGCGGCTTCTGTCGTCGACGCGACCGGCGCGGTGATCGGTCGGATCGTGGTCAAGGACCTCCTCCATGCGCGGCGGCATGACCTCACCGAGGAGCACCACCGCAGCGGGATCCTCACCGGCGTGCGCCCGTGGATCGGCACCGCGGCCTCCGACGCGAACGCCTGATCGACGCGTGGGCGCAGGTCCCACTCGGGCCTTACGCGAGCGGGGCCGGCGGACTAGGAATGACCACATGGTCACGGTTCCGACGGATGCTGCTCGCGAGCTCGAGGGCCGCGTCGCCCTGGTCACTGGGGCGTCCGGGTCGATCGGCGCCGAGGTCAGCCGCGTTCTGGCCCGACGCGGCGTGGATGTGGCGGTGCACGGACGAAACCGGAACACGCTCGAGGAGCTGGCGCGGGAGCTCCAGGGTCTCGGGCGGCGCAGCGCGGCGTACGCCGGCGATGCGCGCGATCCGGACCATCTGTCCGGCGTCGTGGCCGAGGTCGAGCGGACGCTAGGGCCGGTGGACATCCTGGTCGCCCTTGCCGGAGGGGCGGGCGCGCCGACGGCGACAGCATCCCTCGACCCCGAACGTTGGAGGGAGGTCATCGACACCGATCTCAACTCCATGTTCTTCACGGTGCGGGCTGTTCTGCCCGGAATGGTCGAACGCGGGGACGGCCGGATCGTGACCGTCTCGTCCAGCGCCGGGCGCCGGGCGTCCCAGGCCAATGCTGCGTACGCGACCGCGAAAGCGGGCATCGTCATGTTCACGGAGCACATCGCCAAGGAGTACGCCGGCTCGGGGGTCCGGGCGAACTGCGTGGCGCCCGGGACCATCGAGACGACCCGCCTCCGCGACCGCACGACGGACGAGCAGCGCACGGCGATGGCCCGGGCGGTGCCGCTCGCCCGCCTCGGCCGCCCCGGCGACATCGCCGAGGCCATCGCGTTCCTGGTCAGCGATGCCTCGTCGTGGATCACGGGCGTGACCCTCGACGTCACGGGCGGAATGACACTCTGACGTGCGCATCCCGGTCCCCTCGTCGCCGAGGTGCTCGTTGTTGCGCCCGACACGCCGGGGGAGCATGCAACAACGAGCACTTCGGCGACCGGGGGACTCCGACCAGGAAGGCGAGTGTCAGTCGCCCTTCACGTTGACGAGCTGACGCAGCGTATGACGGATCTCGACCAGATCCGCGGCATCCGCCATGACCTGATCGATCGGCTTGTACGCCTGCGGGATCTCGTCGAGGAACGCCTCCGTGTCCCTGAACTCGATGCCCGCCATCGCCTCACGCAGCTGCTCGATGGTGAACCGCTTGCGCGCCGCGGACCGCGAGAACTGCCGCCCGGCGCCGTGCGGCGACGAGTGCAGGGCGAGCGGGTTGCCGAGCCCAGACACGACGTAGGACGCCGTTCCCATGGAGCCGGGGATCAGTCCCGCCTGTCCCTCGCGGGCCGAGATGGCTCCCTTCCGCGATACCCACACGTCCTTCCCGAAGTGATGCTCGAGCTGCGTGAAGTTGTGGTGGCAGTTGATCCGCTCCTGCTCGACGACGGCTGAGCCGAACCAGTCCGAGGTCTGCCGCACCACCCGGTCCATCATCTCCTCGCGGTTGAGCAGCGCGAAGTGCTGTGCCCACCGCAGCTGAGCGATGTACTCGTCGAACTCGGGCGTGCCCTCCACCAGGTATGCGAGGTCCTTGTCCGGAAGCTGGATCCACCACTTCGCCATGAGCGCCTGGGCCACTTTGATGTGATGGCCGGCGATCCTGTTGCCCACGCCGCGGGAGCCGGAGTGCAGAAAGAGCCACACCACGTCCTCTTCATCCAGGCTCACCTCGATGAAGTGATTGCCGGACCCGAGGCTTCCCAGCTGGCGCTCCCAGTCGCGCAGGTGGATGGACGGGTCGAACCCGGCTTCCTGCGCCCGGACGGTGAGCTCGTCGACGCGCGGCTGTGCCGTGGCGACGATCTTCGCGTTGCGCGCCCCGGCCGACAGCGGGATGGCGCGCTCGATCTGCGTACGCAGGGCCGGCAACCGCGCGCCGTTCGACGCCACGTCATCGCTGGTGAAGTGGGTACGGACAGCGATCATCCCGCAGCCGATGTCGACGCCGACGGCCGCCGGCATGACGGCGCCGAGGGTCGGGATGACGGAACCGACCGTGGCTCCGAGGCCGAGGTGGGCGTCCGGCATCAGTGCGAGGTGCGGGTGGATGAACGGCATCCGCGATGTGGTGACCGCCTGTTCCCGGGTGGAGTCCTCCAGTAGGGAGGCCCAGTTCAGCAGGCGGTTCGAAATTCTTTCCATGATCCTTTCATCTCTTGTCGGGGTGCGGCCGAGGACGGCCGTGCCGACGCAGGGATGCGAAGGAGAGGTCAGCCCCGGACCTCGAACGGCGGGGCTGCAGCGATGGTGCTATAGACCCTAGCGACGCTCGAGCGTGCGGAAGGTGCGCGAGTTGCGCTGCAGATATGGCTTGGTGCGCATCGTCATGTCCTTCCGCTCGGCGTTTCTTCAGCGTGGGCTGCTTGCGCCGCTCGGCGCAAGGTTCCCCGACTATACCGGCTTCGGCGGCGCGCGCGCATCCCTTTTTCCGTCCTCGACGAGGTGCTCGTTGTTGCGGCCGAAACGCCGCGTGAGCGTGCAACAACGAGCACTTCGGCGGTTGAGGGGGCCCGCAGGGGCGCGGCGTCGCTTGCCGATGTCGAGCGATGACTCATCGCGGCCAGGCCTTGAGGGTGCCGAAAGACACTGTCTATTGCGGGTGCGGCCTGCTGACTAATGTGACGCCCAAATCCGCCATCGGCTGAGCGCGACATGTTCGTTGTGACTCGTCCGCGTGACCACTGCTCCAAGGAGGGGCGCGCCACGGCGATGTCTGAATGAGCTCAGCGCGTAGGAACCAACTGAAAGCGATCGTGACGTGAAATCTTGGCGAGCTTCATTCCCCGGAGAGGACCGAGTCGAGAACTCCACCGGTTCCTCTCCACACCGCCTGTCACGGTTGCTCGCGGCTGTGGGCGCGCTGTCTCTCGCAGTGGTCGGGCTGACCATCGCCGGGCCGACGTCATCCGCGGAAGCGGCTGTGCCCTGCCCCTCGGCCGAAATTTTCGTCAATACCGGTACTTTTCCGCTCACTCTGCTGGAGTACTCACCCGCAGGCACTTTGGTGTCGTCGCATCCAACAGGCCTGTTCTACGATATCGCATTCAGTTCCGACGGGAAGACCCTGTATGGGGTCTACGTAAGTACGGGTTTGTCTGTCATCGATCCGGCGACCGGCGCGACTCTGTCCTCGAAGCCGATCACCGGTGTTCCGGGGCTGTTCCCGAATGCGTTGTCTGCGACGGCAGACGGCAATCTGCTGATGGGCAACGGGAGTGTGATCTATACGGTGGACCCCGCAACGGGGGCCGCAGTGCCTTACGCATCGTTCCCGGCGGGATACGGTTCAGGCGGTGATTTCATCACCGTCTCCGACGGAGACATCATTGTTTCCGCAAGCGCTACTGTCGCAGATGGTGGTTCTCCGCTGTTTCGGTTGCATCCCGATCGGACTTTTACGCGGATTGGTACGATCCCGTCGTCGTTTGGTCTCGCCCAGTCGAGTGGGGTGGTGTACTCCGCTGGACCGGATGGGATCCTGAGGTCGATCGACGCGCTCCCCGCCGGCCCGTCTACGGCTATGCTCCCGACCACCCCGATCGCAGATGCGGGTGGAGCCCAGCTCTACGGTGCAACGTCGAAACAAGATTCCGGCTGTGCGCCCTTCTTCCAACAGCAAAAAGTTTCGGACAAGGCGTCCTACGTCGTCAGTGATCCGGTCACGTACACCATCACGGTGACGAATACGGGTCCATACCCGGGGACGGCAGCGCTGGTCGACCCTGTCCCGTCGACAGTTCTTGCCAGCACGGTCACCTGCGTGGGGTCCGGCGGTGCGACCTGTACCGGCAGCGTGGTCGGGAATGTCGTGTCGGGGAGTATCGACGCTCCGCCGGGCGGTGTCGCCACGTTCACAATCTCAGGTACGGCAGTGGCGGCGGGAAGCGCGACCAACGTGGCGACGGTCACCCCTACGACGACAGGCTGCGGGCCGGAGTGCGGCGGTGGCGACGCATCGACATCGAGTGTCATCGCGAGCGCTGATGCTCGGTTGTCGTTGGTGAAGACGGCCTTTCTGGTGGACACGAACGGGAATGGTCTGGCCGATTCGGGCGAAGCCATCAATTACACGTTCCTGGTGACGAACACGGGGAACGTGACGGTGTCCACGGTCGGGGTGACCGATCCGAAAGTGGGTCCGGTGTCCTGCCCGGCGCAGACGCTCGCGCCCGGCGCGTCCACCACGTGCGCGACCGTGTCGTCGTACTTCGTGACCGACGCGGATGTGCTGGCGGGCGGCGTGGTGAATACGGCGACTGCTCAGGGCACGCCGCCGCCGGGGATCGCCCCGATCGTGCCGCCGTCGGATACAGTGACGACCCCGACCGCGGTCCCCGTCGGCGGGCTGGCGATCGCCAAGTCTGCGCAGTTGAACGACGCGAACGGTAACGGGCTGGCCGACGCCGGCGAGACCATCCAGTACTCGTTCCTGTTGACCAACACGGGCACGGTGGCGTTGTCCACGGTCGGTGTGACCGACCCGAAAGCGGGAAGCGTGACCTGCCCGCAGGCGACGCTTGCGGTGGGGGCGTCGGAGACGTGCACGGCGGACAACCTGTATACGGTGGTGGAAGCCGACGTGCTCGCTGGTGGTGTGCAGAACACTGCCACCGGTCACGGAACACCTCCGCCCGGGGTCAGCCCGATCGCGCCGCCGACGGACACGATTGTCGTACCGTCTCCGATCGCAGGCGCTGGGCTGTCGCTGCTGAAGTCGGCGCAACTGAACGATACGAATGGTGACGGCCTGGCCGACGTCGGCGAGACCATCCAGTACTCGTTCGTGCTGACGAATACCGGCAACGTCACGCTGAATTCCGTCACGGTCTCCGACCCCAAGGCGGGCCCGGTCACTTGCGCCGCCACAACCCTGGCACCAGGTGCGGCGACGACGTGCACGGCAGACAACCTGTACACGGTCACTGAAGCGGATATCGTCGCTGGAGGTGTGGTGAACACCGCCACGGGCGGTGCCACGCCGCCGCCGAACGTGGGCGTGATCCCGCCGACGGACACGCTGACGACTCCGACTCCCGCCGCAGCAGCCGGTCTGGCGCTCGTGAAGTCCGGGCACCTGAACGACGCGAACGGGAACGGGTTGGCGGACCCCGGTGAGACGATCGACTTCAGCTTCGAGCTGACCAACACCGGCAACATGACCCTCACCGCTGTCGGGGTGTCCGACCCGAAGGCCGGCGCCGTCACCTGCCCCACCGCCACCTTGGCACCGGACGCATCGGAGACATGCACGGCAGATGCTGCGTACACGGTAACGGAGGCCGACATCGTGGCCGGGAACGTCGTGAACACGGCGACCGGTACCGCCACGCCGCCGGCTGGTGTGAACCCGATCGTCCCGCCGGTGGACACCGTCACCATCCCGGCCGCGATTCCTGTCGGGTCGCTGACGCTGGTGAAGAACGCGCACCTCAACGACGCGAACGGGAACGGGTTGGCCGATCTGGGCGAGACGATCGACTACACATTCGATCTCACGAACACCGGAAACACCACCCTGTCCGCCCTCGCGGTCGACGACCCGAAGGCGGGAAGCGTGACCTGCCCGCAACCGACGCTCGCGCCTGCCGCGACGATCACCTGCACGGCAGACAACCCGTACACGGTGACAGAGACAGATATCGAAGCGGGAGACGTCGTGAACGTCGCAACCGCCAACGGAACACCTCCCGCAGGGGTCCCACCGATCGTGCCGGCCAGTGACACCGTCACCACCCCGGTCAACCCGGCCGAGGTGATCCCTCCGGGTGGCCCGGGCAACCCTGGCCCCATCACTCTGGGACCGTCGGTTGCGACCGGCGGATACCTTGTCACGAACGCCCCTTCCGGCTGGCTCTGGGGCGTCGGATCCGCAATCGCCTTGATCGTGGCCGCTGGAGGGTCGATCCTTCTCCGAAGAAAGATCCGGTCCCGCTGGTGACGGCTCGGCAGACCACGTAGCGGGTCGGCCCCTCCTCGTCGAAGTGCTCGTTGTTGCGTGCGACACGCCGTAAGGGTGCGCAACAACGAGCACTTCGGCGGCTGAGAGCGCCCGCAGCAGCACGGCGCCGTTCGCAGCCGCCAGAAAGGGAGGGTCGCTAGGATTCCAGCAACGTTCACCGAATCGAGGGGTGCCGATGACCGATCTGCCGCGACGCCGCCAGCGCGCCCGCGGACCGGAGGGGGTGCGTCACGGCCGCCTGCCGCGCCGCCGGGGGAGCGTGGCCGTGCTGAAGCTGCTCGCCGCGGCCGTGGCCATCGTGTTCGTGAGCGTCGGCTCTGTCGCGGCCTACGCGGTGTGGGATGTGACGCGGTCCATCAAGACCGGCGTGCACCTCCAGGCGCTTCCCGGGCATTCGGCGATCCCCGCGGACATCCCCAACGTCGCCGCGATCCCGGGCGGCGTCAACCTGCTCCTGGCGGGGACGGACAGCCGCAGCGACCTGGGCGGCGTCTACAGCAGCTCCGACGAGCAGGATGCTTCGAGCGGCGCGGGCAACAACGACGTCACGATGCTGCTGCACATCGCCCAGGACCATAAGAGCATGATGGTGGTCAGCTTCCCCCGCGACCTGATGGTCCCCATCCCGTCGTGCCCGGATCCGAAGGGCGGCACGATCAGCGGCACCTCGTACGCGCAGTTCAACACGGCGCTTTCGCGCGGGGGGCTGAACTGCGTGGTCGCGACGGTCTCCAAGATGACCGGGGTCGACATCCCGTTCGCAGCGCTCATCAACTTCAACGGTGTCAGCGCCATGTCGGATGCGGTCGGCGGTGTGAACGTCTGCCTGGCGACGCCCGTGAAGGACGACTACACCAATCCGCCGCTCGACCTGCCGGCCGGCGAGAACACGATCGTCGGGGATATCGCGCTCTCGTTCCTGCGCAGCCGGCACGGCGTCGGCGACGGCAGCGACCTCGGCCGCATCTCGAACCAGCAGGTGTTCCTCTCCGCCCTGGCACGGAAGATCGTCAGCGGCGGCGTGCTGTCCAATCCGGTGCAGCTCTATTCGCTCGCGAAGGCCGCCGTGAACAACATCACGCCGTCGGAGTCGCTCACGAACCCGACGACGCTCGTGCAGATCGCGCTGGCGCTGAAGGACACGGGCCTCCAGAACATGGTGTTCGTCCAGTACCCGGCCGTGAGTGACCCCGACAACCCGAACCGCGTGGTCCCGCAGGAATCCGCGGCCGACGCGCTCGACGAGGCGCTGGCCAACGACCAGCCGGTCAAGCTCACCGGCTCGACCGGCCGCGCAGCCGAGGATCCGACCGCGACCTCGTCGCCGGCGCCGTCCGCAGGCGGGGAGCCGTCGCCCACCACTCCGGCGAGCCCGAGCGCGGGCGCCGACACCGGCACGGCGACGGGCACCGGAGCGACGCCGACGCCGACGGGCACCGGCGGCCCGGTCGACCTGCCGTCGACGATCACCGGTCAGACCGCCGCGCAGCAGACCTGCACCAAGGGCAACGACTAGCGGAGCATTAGGGCTGCGGCGGCACCGCCAGGAAATGCCAGCCGAGCCACCACCAGAACAGCATCACCGTGAGGCGCGCCGCACGGTCCGCCATGACGAGGTCGAGCAGGCTGCTCAGCCGGGCGACACGCAGTGGGCTGATGCGCGCCTGGACGACGAGCGCAGCCAGCAGGATGCCGCACAGCACGAAACCCGCGACCGTGATCTCCCTCACCGGCGCCACCCCCTCCGCACCAGGACATAGCCGCCGAGCAGCCAGAGCGCCGCGAGCACTGCGCGCGCCGGCGGCCAGGCGAGGACGGGATCCATCAGGTCGGAGAGGGCGGGGAAGTCCTGCGTCCCGCCTGGCATCAAGCGGCCCAGGAAGAACGCCCCGATCTCCCACAGACAGCCGCCGGCGATGACCGCCGACCACAGGTACGCGGCACGGCGGAGAGCGCGGCGCTCGGCGGCCGGGCGCTCACGGCTGCCGGTGGG
The DNA here is from genome assembly GCF_056755275.1 of Leifsonia sp. HAY1-4F. Taxonomy (NCBI): domain Bacteria; kingdom Bacillati; phylum Actinomycetota; class Actinomycetes; order Micrococcales; family Microbacteriaceae; genus Leifsonia; species Leifsonia sp. HAY1-4F. Next base: position 98,932 of record NZ_JBNDHX010000001.1, on the reverse strand, counting down.
CCGCTCGCGGTCGGCCCAGGCGACCGGGAGCAACAGCACGCCGATGCCCACGACGACCGCGGTGTCCACCGTCCCGTAGAGCGGGCTCACGCCGAAGGCGAGCGCGGCGACGACGATGAGCACGCCGGCCACGATCCGTTGCGGCAGGGTGTCCCGGTCGCTGGTGAGTCTCAGGGGGATGCGCAGCCAGCCGAGCTGGTCCAGAACGAGCACGCCGGCGCCGAGCCCGTAGATCCAGGCGTCGACCGGCGCACCGCGGATGACGTGGAAGAGCGCGGTGAGGAGCAGGATGCCCACCCAGGACAACCGGGTCAGGACCACGACCCGATCGGGTCGCGCCGTCCCGTCGCCCCGCGCCGGCTCGGGATGCGCGCCGCGGCCGGGCCGCCCCTCCGCCGGGTTCTCTGCCGCATCCTCACGCTCGGACATGGCCGCACTCTACGCCGGACGCGCACGATTCCGGTCGCCCGCACCGCGATGTTGCCAGCGGCCATTCCAGGCCCTTGAATGAGAGCATGACCAACGTGAAGATCGAGCGGATGTCGTCGCTCCAGTTGAGGGTGCTGCTCATCGCCATCCTGGCGAGCTTCGTCGCCTTCCTCGACGGCGCCGTCATCAACGTGGCGCTTCCGGCGATCGACCGCGAGCTCGGTGGCGGCCTGCCGCTGCAGCAGTGGGTGGTGGACGGCTACCTCGTCACGCTGGGCTCTCTGATCCTGATCGCCGGATCGCTCTCGGACGTGTTCGGCCGCAAGCGGGTGCTGTACGCGGGCCTGATCGGCTTCGGCGTGACCTCCCTGCTGTGCGCGTTCGCGCCCGACGGCGTGTTCCTCGTCGTCGCGCGGGCGTTGCAGGGCGTCGCCAGCGCGCTGCTGGTGCCGAGCTCGCTCGCGATCATCATCTCCCGCTTCGACGGGCCGGCGCAGGCCAAGGCCATCGGGCGATGGACGGCGTGGACCGGCATCGCGATGATCGCAGGCCCGGTCATCGGCGGCATCTTCGTGGACACGCTGTCGTGGCGGTGGGTCTTCGTCATCAACGTGATCCCGATCGCTGTGACCGTTTTCCTGCTGATGACGCTCCGCGACTCGACGGCGGACACCGGGATGGGCGGGCGAGTGGATGTGCTGGGCGCGATTCTGGGATCCGTGGGCCTCGCGGGGACGGTCTTCGCCCTCATCGAGCAGGGGGCGTACGGCTGGACCAGTCCCCGCGTCTGGATCCCGCTGCTGATCGGTGTGCTCAGCCTCGTCGCCTTCTTCGTGGCCGAGACGCGCGTGAAGCAGCCGATGCTCCCGCTCGGGCTGTTCAGCGTCCACAACTTCTGGGTGGGCAACATCTCCACCTTCTTCGTCTACGGCGCGTTGTCGTTCGGGCCGCTGATGGTCACGCTGTTCCTGCAGCAGGTTGCGGGGTACTCCGCCATCGCTGCCGGGTTCGTCTTCATCCCGTCGACGCTCTGCATGCTCCTGCTCTCGGGGTTCTTCGGCGGACTGGCGGGACGATACGGCCCGCGTCTCTTCATGGCGATCGGACCGATGATCGCCGCCCTCGGCTTCCTCTGGCTGCTGCTGATGGGGACGGACGTGAACTACTGGACGGGATTGCTTCCGGCCGTGCTGCTCTTCGGTGTCGGACTGTCGATCACCGTCGCGCCGTTGACCAGCGCGATCCTCGGGGCGATCCATCCCGAGCAGGCGGGAATCGCTTCCGCCGTGAACAACGCCGTATCGCGCATCGCCGGCCTCCTGGCGGTGGCCGCAGCGGGCATGATCATCGGCGGGAAGCTGGATACCGAGGGCCTCCACCGCGCGATGATCGGCGCAGCCCTCCTGCTGCTCGTAGGAGGCGTGGTCTCGGCGTTCGGCATCCAGAACCGGGCGCGCGTCGCCCCGAAGATTCAGACCGTCACGGACTGACCCGCCAGGGCGAGCATCGCCACATCCACGATCGCGCAGGTCATGATCAGCTGCATGAGCAGGCGGGTCGGACTGCGCCGCAGGAGCAGCGCCACTCCCGTGACGGCAGCGGCGAGTCCGATCACCAGTCCCGCGAGGAGCAGCGGGCGAACCGGCAGGCCGGGACCGAAGGTGATGAGCAGCGTCCCGACGGCCAGTGCGCCGAACGACAGCAGGCCGCTGGGCCGCGCGCCGAGGCGGTGCGGGAGGCCGCGGACGCCGGTGCGCGCGTCATCCTCCAGGTCCGGCAGCACATTGGTGACGTGCGCTGCGACGCCGAGCAGGGCTCCCGCGGCGTAGACCCACCACTGGGGGAGCGCCGGATGCTGCTGGCCGAGAGTCGCGACGGCAGGGAGGAGGCCGAACGCCACGGCGAAGGGCACGAACGAGAAGAGCGAGGACTTCAGCCCGAGGTTGTACGCCCAGCCGCCGGCGATGACCACGAGGTGAGCGGCGAGCGCACCGGGCCCGAGGACGATCGTGACCAGGACGGCGGCTGCGAGCGCGACGAAGGCGGCTGCCCGCACAGCGGCGACGGAGACGTCGCCGCGCGCCGCCGGCTTATCGGGGCGCTCCACCGCGCGGTCGCGGGCCGCATCCAGCCAGTCGTTGCTCCAGCCGATCGACAGCTGGCCGCACAGGATGGCCGCCGCGAGCACCGCGAGACGTCCGGGCTCGTAGCCGAGGCCGACGCCGAGGAGGGCCGTGATCAGGGTGACGACGAGCGTGGGGCCGGGATGGCTGGCGAGGAGGAGGGAGACCACCTTCTTCGCCATGCCCGCCATCGTAGCGGGGTGGCCGGGTGCGGAGCGGGGCGGCCGGGTGCCCGGCGGGGCGGTCGGTTAGCATCGAGACATGCGGGCAGCCCGACGCAGGACCACCGCGGTCGCCGCCGTGGTGCTCTCGGCGACGCTGGCGTCCGTCGTCCTCGTCGGCTGCGCCGGGGGAGCGGGCGGCCACGCGAGGGACGCAGCGGGCACGGCGACCGGTCCGGCTACGACTGGGCGGCCGGGTTCGCCGACGGTGGCCACCGCGTCGCCGACGCCGACCATGGACCCCGTCGAGGCCTACGCACGGCAGCGGCTCTCGAACCTGACGCTGCGCCAGAAGGTCGCCGGGCTGTTCATGCTGCACGCTCCGGGCACGGATGCGGCAGCGCTGCGCGGGTTCATCGACCGCTACGGGCTCGGCGGATTGATCCTGATGGGCGACAACATCCCCGCCACACCCGCGGAGCTCGCAGCGCAGACAGCGACGATGAAGGCGTCCGACCCTGACCTGCCGCCCCTGATCGGCGTGGATGAGGAGGGCGGAGACGTCACGCGGCTGGGGTGGGACGATCAGCCCGGCGCCGAGACCCTCCGACGGCAGGATCCGGCAGCCACGCGGGCGGCGTTCGCCCGGCGCGCCCAGTTGCTGCACCAGGCGGGGATCAGCGTCAACTTCGGGACCGTCGCCGATGTGACAGCCGACCCCGCGTCCTTCATCGCGGACCGGGTGCTCGGCACCGACCCGGCCGGGGCTGCGGCCCATGTCGCCGCCTCGGTGACCGGCGAGCGGGGGACCGTTCTCAGCACCCTGAAGCACTTCCCCGGACATGGGGAGACCGAGGCCGACTCCCACCATTCGGTCCCCGCGACCAGCCTGTCGAAACAGGACTGGTCGGTCCGTGACGCGCCGCCCTTCCGGGCGGGCATCGACGCAGGTGCGGAACTGGTCATGTTCGGTCATCTCGCCTACACCCAGGTGGATGCGGCGCCCGCGTCGCTCTCGCCCGCCTGGCACCGCATCCTCACCGATGAGCTCGGATTCCGCGGGGTGAGCATCACCGACGACCTGCGGATGCTGCAGGACACCGGGCTCCCGCAGTACCAGGATCCCGGAGAGAACGCGGTGCAGGCCATCGCCGCGGGCAACACCATGGTGCTCGAGGTGCAATCCTCCGGCACGGACCCGGAAGCGCTCATCGACGCGGTCGTCGCCGCCGTGCAGCAGGGCCGCATCCCGCTCGCCCAGGTCGACGCGGATGCGTTGAAACTGCTGCAGCTGCGGCATTCGCTCGCCGCCGAAGAGTGACGCGTCAACTTTTTTCGCGATTTCCGGAATAGCCACCCAGTCCATGCGCTTGCATGTATCGACGCGGGTGGACCGGCCGCCCGGCGCGCGACTTCCTGAAGGAGACACCGTGACCATCGAGATCCCCGGCTACAAGGCTGGTACCTGGACCATCGACCCCATCCACAGCGAGGTCGGGTTCAGCATCCGTCACCTGATGATCAGCAAGGTGAAGGGCGTGTTCGAGAACTTCGACGCCACCTTCGTGACGGCCGAGAACCCCCTCGAGTCGACGGTCACGGCCAAGGCCGACGTCGCGTCCATCAACACCAAGGACAAGAACCGGGATGCGCACCTGCGCACCGGCGACTTCTTCCTCGCCGACGAGCACCCGACCATCGACTTCGTCTCGACCGGCGTGCGCCACGAGGACGGCGACTTCCTCGTCGACGGCGAGCTCACCATCAAGGGCGTCACCAAGCCGGTGACCTTCGAGTTCGACTTCGGCGGCTTCGGCCAGGACCCGTACGGCAACTACAAGGCCGGCGCGACCGCCAAGACCAAGATCAACCGCGAGGACTTCGGCCTCAGCTACAACGCCGCGCTCGAGACCGGTGGCGTGCTCCTCGGCGAGGAAGTCACCATCACGCTCGAGCTGCAGGCCGTCCTCGCCGCCTGACCTGAGCCTTCCCGCACCACCCCCGTACCACCCCAGCACCGCCCCGCACAGAAAGGGAGGATGCTCCCGCCGACTCGGCGCGAGCATCCTCCCTTTCCTGCGTTCTGAGGTCTAGAGGTGGTTCGACGCCTCCGTCAGCACCGATTCGAGGATCTGACGGATCTCGACGAACTCGTCCGGCCCGACGGTGAGCGGCGGAGCGAGCTGCACGACCGGGTCGCCCCGGTCGTCGGCGCGGCAGTACAGCCCCGCGTCGAACAGTGCCTTGGAGAGGAAGCCGCGGAGCAGGCGCTCCGACTCGTCGTCGTCGAAGGTCTCCTTGGTGGCCTTGTCCTTCACCAGCTCGATGCCGAAGAAGTAGCCGTCGCCGCGGACGTCTCCGACGATCGGCAGGGCGAGCAGCTTCTCGAGCTCCGCGCGGAAGAGCGGTGAGTTCTCGCGCACGCGCTCGTTGAGCCTCTCCTCCTCGAAGATGTCGAGGTTGTCGAGCGCGACCGCTGCGGAGACCGGGTGACCGCCGAAGGTGTAGCCGTGGTAGAACGACGTGTTGCCGTGCTTGAACGGCTCGTACAGCCGATCGCTGATGATCGTCGCGCCGATGGGGGAGTACCCGCTGGTCATCCCCTTGGCGCACGTGATCATGTCCGGCACGTAGCCGTACTGGTCGCACGCGAACATGTGGCCGATGCGGCCGAAGGCGCAGATGACCTCGTCGCTGACCATGAGCACGTCGTACTTGTCGCAGATCTCGCGCACCCGCTGGAAGTATCCCGGGGGAGGCGGGAAGCATCCACCCGAGTTCTGCACCGGCTCGAGGAAGATCGCCGCGACCGTCTCCGGGCCCTCGAACTGGATCATCTCCTCGATGCGGTTCGCCGCCCAGACGCCGAAGGCCTCCAGGTCATCGGCCGGGGCGCCCATCTCGGCCGCCCGGTAGAAGTTGGTGTTCGGAACGCGGAAGCCGCCCGGCGTGAGCGGCTCGAACATCTCCTTCATGGCCGGGATGCCCGTGATGGCCAGGGCGCCCTGCGGCGTGCCGTGGTAGGCCACCGCGCGGGAGAGGACCTTGTGCTTGGTCGGCCGGCCCTGCAGCTTCCAGTAGTACTTGGCGAGCTTGAACGCTGTCTCGACGGCCTCGCCGCCGCCGGTGGAGAAGAAGACGCGATTGAGGTCGCCGGGGGCGTAGGAGGCCAGGCGGTCGGCCAGTTCGATCGCGTTGGGGTGGGCATAGGACCAGATCGGGAAGAAGGCGAGCTGTTCGGCCTGCTTCGCTGCCGTCTCGGCCAGGCGCTTGCGGCCGTGGCCGGCGTTCACGACGAAGAGCCCGGAGAGGCCGTCGATGTACCGCTTGCCGTGCGAGTCCCAGATGTGGTGTCCCTCGCCGCGAGTGATGATGGGGACGCCGTGGCCCTCCTCCATCACGGACTGACGGGCGAAGTGCATCCAGAGGTGATCGCGCGCTTTCGCCTGCAGGGTCGCCTCATCGGCCGTGATGGGCTCGCCGAACGTGTCTACGGTTGTCGTCATGGTTATCGCGTTCCCCAGTTGTAGAACTGTTTGTGGAGTTTCAGATACACGAACGTCTCGGTGGAGAGCACGCCCTCCAGCGTCCGGATCTCGGAGTTGAGCATCGTGATGAGGTCGAGGTCGTTCTCGCACACCACTTCGGCCAGGATGTCGAAGGTGCCGGCTGTCAGCACCACGTAGTCCACCGCCGGCATGGCCGCCAGCTTGTCGGCGATCGTGCGCGTGTCGCCTGTGCAGCGAACGCCGATCATGGCCTGCCGGTAGAACCCGAGCTGCATGGGGTCCGTGACCGCTACAATCTGCATCACGCCCGACTCGGTCAGCTTCTGGACGCGCTGGCGCACAGCTGCCTCGCTGAGACCGACGGCTTTGCCGATCTCGGCGTAGGACTTGCGCCCATCCACCTGCAGTTGCTCGATGATCGCTTTGGACACGTCGTCGATCACTGCAGCCTTCTGGCCGCTTGTTACCCGAGGGGTGCTCATGGAGCGATTCTGTCAGCGGATGGGGTGCCTGGCAAGCGATTCCGCATCTTTTCGGCGGTTTGGGTGACGAAATCGTTAGAAGTCGTGCTCGTGGCGCACGGTGCTCCACCGCGGCGGCCCTTCCGGCGGGCTACGCTTGCATCGACCACGGGCAGAAGCGTGCGGGGCGGGAATCCCGGGCGCAGCGATCAGGAGGAGCCGACGATGACTGGCGGCTTCGTCCGGTATGCGCCCACCGCCGGTCCCTCCCGCTGGCTGCTGGTCGCCGGCCGGCGATTCGTCGCCGCGGTCGAGAGCACGGCCTCCGACCAGATCGTCGACGCGGTGTACTGGCTCGCCGACTCGGATCTCGCGACCATCGAGTCCGTCGTCGGAGCGTTTCCGCTCGCCGGCCCGGACAGTGTGCGCTCGTTCGCGGTCGCGGAGATCGGCGAGCCGAACGCGGCGGGCGAGGTCACCGTGACGGCCGTGGTGCGCGGCGCGGCGGCCATCGACGTCTTCTCCGTCGGAGGGTCCCGGCGGTTCTCGGCGGGTGGCGTCCAGCCCTGGGTGCTGGCGGAGTTCCGCGCGGTGAACGGACTGGTACTGCAGGGAGACGACGCGGCGACCGGACCCGTCGCGCGGCTCGCCGTCGACTCGCTGCCGTTGCGGGTGGGCGTGGCCGACGGTGAGCTCCTGACCTGGACGCTGAAGCCGATCGAGCGCGCGGCGCGTGGCGGAGCGCCGGCGACGCAGCCGGCCGTCGAAGGCGGGGCAGCGGAGGACGACGCCGCGGTCGACGAGACCATCATCCGTGGCCGCAATCCGAGCTCCAGCCTCTTCGGTGGCCGGGCGACGGCCGACGGCGAGGAGGATGTCCCCCCTGCTGCGCATCCCGCTCCCCACGAGCTCGCCGGGGCCGTGGACATCGAGGAGCCACCGGCCGCTCGCCCCGGCTCACGGGTTCTCGCCGGCGACACGCCGAGCGTCTCCGCCGGCCGGCTCCTGATCGACACCGGGGATGTGCTTCCGTTGACACAGCCCGTCGTCCCTCCTCCGGCTCCCGCGACGTTCGCGGCGCGGCTGCCGTCGGGGGACAGTCTGGTCCTCGACGTCCCGCTGGTCATCGGCCGCCGTCCGGCGCAGCAGCGCGTCGCATCGGGCGCAGAGCCGCGCCTGGTCACCGTTCCGTCGCCCACGCAGGAGGTCTCCTCCACCCATGTCCGCATCGAGCAGTCGGGGGACGCCATCGTCGTCACAGACCTCCGATCGACCAACGGGACCGTTGTGACCGGTCCCGGCGGCGCGCGGCGGCTGCGGCCGGGGGAGTCCGCCGTGGTGCTCGCAGGAGCGAGGGTCGAGATCGGCGACGGTAATATCATCGAGATCACCGAAGCCCCAGAAGAAGGACGCGAGTGACGCAGATCGGTCGCAGCAGCAGACGCCACACGGTGGCCGTCCCCGGCGACACCGACGCGCGCATCAGCCTCTCCTGGGCGGCGCTCAGCGACACGGGCTACCGGCGCAGTGTCAATGAGGACAGCCTCCTGGCCCGATCGCCGATCTTCGCGGTCGCGGATGGGATGGGCGGCCACACCGCCGGAGACTTCGCCAGCACCGCGGTCGTCACGCGCCTGGCCGAGAAGGTGAAGGCCGACTTCGTCGGAGAGGTCGCCCTCACCGAAGCCCTGCGGTCGGCGGTCGACGACATGGGTCGCGGCGTCGGCCACACGGACCTCGGCACCGGGACGACCGTGACCGGGATCGCCCTCACCCTGGTCGACGGCTCGCCGTACTGGCTGGTGTTCAACATCGGCGACTCGCGAGTCTACAGCTACCGGGACGGTCTGCTCGAGCAGCTCACGGTCGACCACTCCATCGTGCAGGAGCTGCTCGACGCGGGCGCCATCTCGCCGGCCGAGGCGGAGGTCCACCCGCACAGCAACGTCATCACGCGGGCCGTGGGGTTCAACGAAGACCCGGTCCCCGACTACTTCCTGCTCCCGATCGTGGCCGGGTCGCGGCTGCTGGTCTGCTCCGACGGCCTGACCAAGGAGCTGACCGAGCACGGCATCCGCTACTTCCTGGCGGAGGGATCGTCGCCGCTCGACGCCGCACAGCAGCTGATGGATGCGGCCCTCGGCAACGGAGGACGCGACAACGTGACCGTCGTGGTCGTCGACGTGCTGGCCACTCCGGAGTCCGGGGCGCATCGCGAGGGCGCATCCCACCGGGCCGCTCCCCGGCACTGATTCTGTCCCCCGACTTGGGGGTGAAGGAGTTGTCCCCAGTGCGGGTTCGACCCCGCCGACGGCGGGAATCGGCTGCCTACAATTGCCAGACACTCTTTTATCCGACGCTTTGCACCTGCGACGCGTTCCGCCGACGAACGGGAGGAGCAGATGGCCCGGCGCTTGCCGTCCCAGCCACCCAACCTTCCCGGCTTCTCGTATGTCCGCGTGCTCGGTTCGGGTGGCTTTGCCGACGTCTTCCTCTATGAGCAGAACCTTCCGCGACGCCAGGTCGCCGTGAAGGTGATGCTCGCCGAGGTCGTCACCAGCCAGGTGAAGCAGATGTTCCAGGCCGAGGCGAACCTCATGGCCCAGCTGAGCACGCATCCCTCGATCCTCACGGTGTACCAGGCGAGCGTGTCCTCCGATGGCCGGCCGTACCTGGTGATGGAGCTGTGCTCCGCGGCGATCGGGCAGCGCTACCGCGCAGAGCCGATGTCGGTGCCGGAGGTGCTCAGCACCGGGGTGCGGATCGCCAGTGCGGTCGAGACCGCCCACCGCGCCGGGGTGCTGCACCGCGATATCAAGCCGTCCAACATCCTGAGCACCGCATACGGGCATCCCGTGCTGAGCGACTTCGGCATCGCGGCGACGCTCAGCGAGGCGGATGTGACGGAGGCGATCGGCCTCTCCATCCCGTGGTCGGCGCCGGAGGTCCTGCTCGACGAGACGAGCGGGACGATCGCGAGCGAGGTGTGGTCGCTGGGTGCGACGATGTACTCGCTGCTGGCCGGCCGGTCCCCGTTCGAGGTGCCCGGCAAGGAGAACACGTCGGCCGAGCTCATCCAGCGCATCACCAAGGGCCGGCCGCTGCCGATCGGGCGGCCCGATGTCCCGCCGCGGCTGGAGCAGGTGCTGCTGCGCTCGCTGTCCCGGCGCCCCTCGCAGCGGCAGCGGAGCGCCCTCGACTTCATCCGTGAACTGCAGGCGGTGGAGAGCGAACTGGCCCTGCCGCAGACACCGATCGAGGTCGCGATGGACGACTGGGCGCTGGCCACGGCGGCCGACCCGGAGGATCGGACGCGCGTGAAGGGCGTCATCGCCATCGACCCGGGTGGAAAGCGCCGCCGGCGCAGGCCCACCGCTGTCGCGTCGACCGTCACGCGAGCGCCGACCCGGACCGTCATCCGTGAGAGCGGCAGCGCCCAGACACCGCAGCAGCAGCCGCCGCCGTCGCGCGTGTCGCGGGCGCTCGTGCTGTCCTTGATCGCGTGCGCTGCGCTCGTCGTCGTGCTCGCCGTCACCGCGACGGTGGTGCTCGTGCGCGCCGGCGCGAGCGACGACATCCCGACCGTCCGCGACCTCAGCGGCCGTATCACCGGAAGCACGATCGTGTTCACCTGGAGCGATCCGGGCCTGCATCAGGGCGACAGCTACCAGGTGACGGTGGACGACCAGCCGCCGAGCCTGCAGCACGCGACCGAGTTCCGGGTGGATGCGAAGCCCGGTGAGACCGTGTGCGTCACGGTCACGGTGAACCGCAGCGGCAAGAGCGGGACGCCGAGCGGACAGAAGTGCGTCGAGAGGGCAGGCGGGACGTGAGCCGCCTCGGCGTCATCGGCTCGTGGCTCGCCGCGCACAAGTCCCTCGCGGCCACGGCCGTGAGCGGGACGGCGGTGGCCACCCTGGTGGCCACGCTCGCCGTCGTCTCCGGGGGCTACAGCGCGCAGCACCTGCAGTTGAACGACGCCGCGGTGTGGGTGTCGAGCGATGCGAAGAAGTCGCTCGGGCGGGCGAACACCGAGATCGACAAGCTGAACACGGTCGTGGCCGGCACCGGAGAGGCGCTCGACGTCGTCCAGGACGGCACCGACGTGCTGCTGGTCGACCGCGAGGCGAACACGATCGCGGTCGTCGACCCGGCCAAGGCGGAGGCGGGCAAGTCGGTGGCTCTGCCGCCGCGATCGCCGCAGGTCTCGCTGGCGGGCGGCCATGTCGCCCTCCTGTCGCAGGTGACCGGCCAGGTGTGGCTCACCAACGTCGGCCAGCTCGACGAGTTCAACTCCGGCTCCGCCCCCACGATCGATCTGGGCGGCCGGGCGGTGGCGGCGATGGATCCCTCCGGGGTCCTGTTCGCCTATCAGCCCGCGAGTCGGTCGCTCGTGCGGGTCGATCTCGAGGCTGCGGCGCCGTCCACGACCACCCAGACGGTCGCGACCCGCGGCGACGGCGCGAACGTCGCGCTCACCACCGTCGGCGGGCACTGGGCGCTCCTCGATCCGGACGAGCGCACGGTCTGGGTGGACGGTCGCGCCATCGACCTGGCTTCCGTCCTCCCGGCCGGGTCGGATGCGGTGCTCCAGCAGCCGTCGGCGGCAGGGAACGCGGTCTGGATCGCCACCTCGACGGGATTGGTGCGCGTCCCGCTCGACGGCGGGAAGCCGACACGGGCGGTGACGCAGAGCGGCTCCCGTCCGGGCGGTGCCCCGGCGGCACCGGTGACCGTCGCCGGGTGCACCTACGCGGCCTGGAACGACGGCACCGCCTGGCGGTCGTGCTCGGCAGCGGGAGCGGGGGACCGGTCGACGGTGAAGGACGTCCCGTCCGGCGCCACCCTGGCGTTCCGCACGAACGGCGACCGGGTGGTGCTCAACGACGGGCGTTCCGGCGTCTCCTGGGCGGTGCAGAGCGGCAATGCGCGCATCGACAACTGGGATGAGCTGGTCTCCAGGAAGTCCACCAAAGAGCTGGTCGACCAGACCAAGCAGGACACTGCGCCGCAGTTCGAGAAGCAGGAACAGCCTCCCGTCGCGGTGGACGACGCCTTCGGGGCCCGGCCGGGCAGGGTCACCCCGTTGCCGGTTCTCCTCAACGACTACGACCCGAACGGCGACGTCCTGACCATCGACTCGTTCACCGCCGTGCCCGCGGCGCAAGGCACGATCGAGCTGACCAACGCGGACCAGCAGCTGCAGATCTCGCTGCCAGAGACCGCGACCGGCACGATCGGGTTCGACTACACGATCTCCGATGGCCGCGGTGGAACGGCGACCGCGCATGTCGTCGTGAGCGTGCGGACACCGCTGGAGAACAGCCCGCCGGTCTGCGTCCGGACCGCCAAGGCGGTCGTGCAGACCGGCGGGAGGGTCACCGCGCCGGTCCTGGGCGATTGCTACGACCCCGACGGCGACTCCTTCTACCTCGCAGCCGCCTCCGTCCCGGCGCCCGACCAGGTCACCTTCACCCCGCAGGGTCAGATCGCCTACTCCGATCACGGCGACGGATCCGGGGTGAAGGATGTGGCGCTCTCGCTGTCCGACGGCCGGGCCGATTCTGCGGGTCTCCTCGCCGTCACCGTCCGGCCGCCCGGTCAGGTCCCGATCATCGCCGACCCGTTCGCGGTGGTCGCGTACCAGGGGCAAGAGGTGACCGTCGCGCCGCTCGACCATGTGCGCGGGGGCAACGGGACCGTCCGGCTGAGCACGGTGCCGACCAAGGCCGACGCGACCATCACACCCGACTACCAGGGCGGCACCTTCCGCTTCACGTCGGATCAGGCCGGGACGCACAACATCGAGTACTCGGTGACCGACGGCGTCATCACGGCGACAGGAGTGGTCCGCGTCGAGGTCAAGGCGCCGCCGGGTGCGAAGACCACACCGATCGCCGTGCCGCACACGGCATTCATCCGGGAGCAGTCGACCCAGGACGTGGATGTCCTGTCGACCGACATCGACCCGTCCGGCGGAGTGCTGCTGGTCACCGGTGCGACGGAGCCGGGGCCGGCGGCCGGCGTCCGCATCCAGGTGCTCCAGCAGCGCACCCTGCGCGTCACTCTCAGCCGGCCGCTGGAGGGCCCCGTCGACTTCCACTACCGGCTCAGCAACGGCCTCGCCGACACGGTCGGCACCGTCACGATCGTCCAGCTGCCGCCGCTGACCGTGCACCAGCCGCCGATCGCCGCTCCCGACTCGGTCTCCGTCCGCGTCGACGACGTGGTCGACATCCCGGTGCTCGCCAACGACGTGCAGCCGGACGGCGACAAGCTCACGCTCGACCCGACGCTCGCGACGCCACTGCCGAGCGGCGCCGGCCTGCTCTTCGCCAGCGGCGATCACCTGCGCTACCTCGCCCCCGCCAAGCCCGGAAACTACACCGCCGCATACAAGGTGTACGGCGCCGACGGCCAGTGGGCGACGGCCGAGGTCTCCATCGCCGTGCGCGAGCGGGATGCGGCCACGAACAACCCGCCCGTCCCGAAGACCGTGACGGCGCGCGTCCTCGCCGGTGACACGGCGCGGATCACCATCCCGCTCTCCGGCATCGATCCGGACGGCGACTCCGTCCAGTTCATCGGCCAGGAGACCAACCCGCAGAAGGGCGCGGTGGTCGCCTCCGGCCCCGACTGGATGGACTTTCAGGCAGGCGACTACGCGGCAGGCACCGACACGTTCACCTACGCCGTGGTGGATGCGCTCGGCGCACGGGCGACGGGCACCGTGCGGGTCGGCATCGCGGCCCGCGTGGAGGGCGCCCGCAATCCCGTCGCTGTCGAGGACGACGTGACGGCGCGTCCCGGCCGGACCCTCCTGGTGCAGGTGCTGGCGAACGACAGCGACCCGGACGGCAGCCCGCTCAGCGTGACGGCCATCACCTCGCTCGACGGCAAGGCCAAGGCGAAGATCACCGGGAACCTGGTGACGGTGACCGCGCCGAAGACCGAGGGCGCCTACGGGTTCCTCTACACCATCCAGAACGAGCGCGGCGGGACCAGCCAGGCATTCCTCCGGCTCACCGTGGATGCGAAGGCGCCGCCGGCGCGTCCCATCGTCTCCGACACGACTCTGGGGCTCTCGGACATCCTGGGCAAGGATCGCGTCGACGTGAATGTCCTGGCCAACGTCTTCTTCGCCGACGGGCCGGTCTCCACCCTCAAGCTCTCGCTGGTTCCCGGCTACACGAACGACGCGCAGGTGACGGCAGCAAAGCGACTCCGGATCGCGATCGGGTCGAAGAGCCAGATCGTGCCGTTCCGCGTTGCGAACCCCGAGGATCCCTCCGTCATGGCCTACGGGTTCGTGCACGTTCCCGGGTATGACGACGCTTTGCCGCAGCTCAAGCGAGGCGCTCCCAAGCTGACGGTGGTGAGCGAGAAGACGCTCACCATCCACCTCAACGACTACATCGTCGCAGTGGGCGGCCGGAAGGTGCGCCTCACGGACGCGGCGACCGTCCGGGCGACGCACGCCAACGGCGACGACCTGGTCGCCGGAAGCGACACCCTCCAGTTCACCTCCTCGCCTCGGTACTTCGGGCCGGCCTCCATCTCGTTCCAGGTGACCGACGGGTCCAGCGCGACGGATCCGAACGGCAACGTGGCCACGATCGTGCTGCCCATCGACGTGACTCCGCGCGAGAACCAGCCGCCGGTGTTCACCGGAGCCCTGATCGACTTCGAGCCGGGCCAGACCAAGACGGTCGATCTCACGAAGGTGACGACGTATCCCTACGTCAAGGACCAGGGCGAGCTCGTCTACTCCGTCCAGGAACCGCGGCCCGCGGGGGTGAGCACGTCGCTCGACGGTCAGAAGCTGACCATCACGGTCGCATCCGGGACGGCGAAGGGATCGACCCCCTCCCTCTCGATCGGGGTGAAGGATGCGGTCAACACCGGTCAGGCCGGACGGATCGACATCCAGGTGGTGCCCTCGACGCGGCCACTGGCGAGTCCCCAGCCCGACCGGGTGATCGCGCCTCGCGGCCAGACGACGACCGTGGATGTGCTGGCGAACGACGGCGCCACGAACCCCTTCCCGGGCACGCCGCTCCGTGTCCTCGCGGTGCGCGGCCTCGGCACCGGGCTGCCCGACGGCGTGAGCATCACGCCCAACACCGACAACTCGCAGCTGCAGGTCGCCGTGTCGGCGACGGCGGCGCCCGCGGATGCGACCCTGCAATACGAGGTGGCCGACGCCACCGACGACCCCGACCGCTACACCTGGGGAACCGTCACGATCTCCGTGCAGGACCGCCCGGCGCCCGTGTCGAACGTGCAGATCGCCGCCATCGCCGACCGCAGCCTGACGGTGAGCTGGATCCCCGGCGCCTTCAACAACTCGCCGATCACCGGGTTCGAAGTCACGATGTCCTCGGCGGCGAGCGGAGCGGTGCTGTCGACGACGGAGTGCGCCACGACGACCTGCGCGGTCACGACGCCGGGCAACGGTCCCTCCGATGCCGTCACGCTGAGCGTGCGCGCGCGGAACGCGCTCGGGCTGTCCGACCCGACGGCGTACGCCGAGCCGGTGTGGTCCGACGTCATCCCGAACGCGCCCGTCGAGCTGTCGTCGCTGCCGCTCGATCACGGCCTGCGGATCTCGTGGTCGAAGCCGGCCGATGCCCCCGGGGCCAGCCCGATCACCTCCTATCTGGTCTCCGTCGGAGGCATCGCGAACTCTGTGCAGGCCCTGGCGTCCGATCCGGTGGGAACGACGTACTCCCTGAACGTGACCGCGGACGGCATCGCCAACGGCGTCGCCATCGCATTCACGGTGGCATCCCGGAACGACTTCTATCAGGGCCGGACGACGTGGAACCAGAGCCAGGGCAGTGGCGTGCCCGCGGGCGCGCCGACGACCACGGGCGTCGCGCCGGTCGCCACTCCGGACACGACCGATGGGACGAGTGCGACGCTGAGCTGGCCGAACGTCTTCGGAGACAACGGCAAGGCGATCACCGACTACTACGCGGGAGTCTTCCAGGGGCCGCGTGCGCCGGGCTGCTCGGTCAGCGGCGTAGGGACGGACAACCCGGTGGTTCACCCGGATCCGGGCCTGCAGGATGTGCAGGGCGGCAGCGTGACGTTCACCGGACTCAGCCCGAATCAGACCTACAACTTCATCGTCTACGCCTACAACGGCCAGGGCTGCACGCCTGCCGCCGTCGTCAGCGCGACTCCGCGGCAGTCGCCCGGCAGCGTGACCGGGATCGCCGTCAACCGGCGCGTGCAGAACGGCACGACGGTCGACTTCGAGGTCACCGTCTCCTACCGGTCGGGGGGCGGCGCGAATCCCACGTTCGACTACCAACTGCTCGACGGTGCGGCCGTGGTCGACAGCGGAACGCTGAAGGGCACCACGGGCATCCTGTCCGGCTCGGGCGGAAACCACTACGGCATGCCGTTGACCGTCAAGATCACGCGAGTCTGCGAGGGCTACCCGGACGGCTCGTCCCTGTGCACCGACCAGAGCGCCACCCAGGATCTCGGCGTCGCCGTGAACCTCTCGATCGGCGGCGCACGCTACGACGCCGCCACCCAGGTGTTCAGCTGGACCAGCTGGCCCACGGGCGCCTACGACGCTGTGACGTACAGCTGCGACGGCACGACCCAGCTGCCGATGCCGGCGGCAGGTCAGACCGCCACCTGCACCGCGCCGGCGAACGATCCGTCGCCCACGTTGACGG
The DNA here is from genome assembly GCF_056755275.1 of Leifsonia sp. HAY1-4F. Taxonomy (NCBI): domain Bacteria; kingdom Bacillati; phylum Actinomycetota; class Actinomycetes; order Micrococcales; family Microbacteriaceae; genus Leifsonia; species Leifsonia sp. HAY1-4F. The sequence goes on along the minus strand of NZ_JBNDHX010000001.1, from coordinate 82,554 downwards.
TCCGCGTCGTCTCGAAGCCCGACACGTACGCTGTCGACTACCCGGGATCGGCACTGCAATGACCGCGCGACGGCATACTGAGGTGAGCCGCATCCCGCGGCGCCCATCCCTTCCTCCGCGGACCCTGTGGCCGCGCCCCGAATCGAAAGAGGCCGGAGCATGACGATGACCCCCGAGCAGGCCGGCTGGTTCTCCGGAGTGTTCGAGCGGCTCGTCGGGAACATCGACCAGGTGCTCCTCGGCAAGACCCACGTGATCCGGCTGGCCCTGACCGCCTTGTTCAGCGAGGGCCACCTGCTGCTCGAGGACTTCCCGGGCACCGGCAAGACATCGCTCGCACGCGCCATCGCCGAGAGCGTCCGGGGGACGACCAACCGGGTCCAGTTCACCCCCGATCTGCTGCCGGGCGACATCACCGGCGTCAACATCTACGACCAGCGGACCGGCGCGTTCGAGTTCCATCGCGGACCGGTCTTCGCCAATATCGTCCTCGCCGACGAGATCAACCGAGCGAGCCCGAAGACGCAATCCGCGCTGCTCGAGGTGATGGAGGAGCAGCAGGTCACGGTCGACGGCGTCCGGCACTCGGTCGGCGCCCCGTTCATGGTCATCGCGACCCAGAACCCCATCGAGCAGGCCGGGACCTACCGGCTTCCGGAGGCGCAGCTGGACCGGTTCCTGATGAAGGCGTCGATCGGCTACCCGGACCACGAGGCGACGCTGCGCATCCTGGAGGGCTCCGAGCGCCGGGCGCACGAGGTCGTCGTACCGGAGGTCATCTCGGCCGGCACCGTCGTCGAGATGGCGACGATGGCGCGGAGTGTGCACGTCGATGCGACCATCAACGACTACATCTCGCGGCTGGTCGAGGCGAGCCGCGGCGCCGACGAGATCCGTCTCGGGGTGAGCGTGCGCGGCGCGCTGGCGCTGCTGCGCGCCGCGAAGACGCTGGCAGCCGCCTCCGGTCGCTACTACGTGACGCCGGACGACGTGAAGGCCCTGGCCGAGCCGGTGCTCGCCCATCGCCTGGTGCTCGACCCGGAGGCCGAGTTCGAGGGCGTCAGTGCGTCGAGCCTGGTCGGTCAGCTGCTGATCGAGACCCCGCCGCCGAGTGATCGGGTCGCTGTGTGACCACCGTCACCCGTGCGCAGACCGAGCTGACCAACGTACGCGCTCGCATCGTCGGCGAGCGCGACGGTTTCCTCGCGGATGCGATCGTGTGGGTCGTCCGGATGTCCGCGACCGCGGGCCGTGCCATCGCCACGGTCGCACGGCGGGTGGGCGCCGTGGTGACCGCCCTCGGCTGGTCGCTGCTGGCACTCACCGTTCTCGCCCTGACGGTGGGATACGTGTGGAGCTGGATCGAGGCGGTGGTCACGGGATGGACGGCGCTCGTCCTCCTGGTCGTCGGATCCGGCTACCTGATCGGCCGCACCGCGTACGACGTCGGGCTGTCCCTCCCCGCGAACCGGGTGGTCGTCGGCGACCGAGCGCCCGGTGAGGTCTCGATCCGCAACCCGCTGCGGCGGAGGCTCGCCGGTGTCCGGGTCGAGGTCCCGGTGGGTCACGGCCTGGCGGAGTTCGCCGCTCCCTCGCTCGCCGCGGGGGAGGAGCACTCCGACGTGTTCGTCGTGCCGACCTCCCGGCGCGGGATCGTGCCGATCGGCCCCGTGCGCACCGTCCGTGCCGATCCGATCGGGCTGCTGCGCCGCGAGGTCGTCTGGGCCGAGTCGCTGGACCTGTTCGTCCATCCGCGCACCATCGCCATCCCGAGCATGAGCACCGGCTTCGTGCGCGACCTCGAGGGCTCGCCGACCCGGGACCTCACGGCGAGCGACATCGCCTTCCACGCGCTGCGGGAGTACGTCCCCGGCGACGAGCGCCGCTACATCCACTGGAAGTCGACGGCGAAGACCGGCAGCTACATGGTGCGCCAGTTCGAAGAGACGCGCCGGAGCCATCTCCTGGTCGCGCTGAGCCTGTCGGCGGCTGACTACGCCACCGAGGAGGAGTTCGAGCTGGCCGTGAGCGTCACCGGCTCCCTCGGTGTCCGGGCGATGCTCGACTCGCGCACGGTCTCGGTGGTCGCCAGTGCCGAGACGCCCGACTTCGCCAAGCGGATGGTGTTCAGCGCCCGGCGGCTCAGCACCGTCAACCGCGGCCGGCTCCTGGACGACCTGGCCGGGGTCGAGACCGCCGACGCCGCGCTCCGTCTGACCGAGCTGGCGCGAGTCGCCTCCGACGACTCGGCCGGCGTTTCCATCGCGTTCCTCGTCTCCGGCTCGACGCCGACGGCCTCCCAGCTCCGTGCGGCTGCCGCGCACTTCCCGCTCGGAGTGGATGTCGTCGCCATCGTGTGCGACGAGGGCGCCATCCCGTCCCTCCGGCGGGTCTCGGACCTCAGCGTCCTGACCATCGGCTACCTGGACGACCTCCAGCACAGCCTGGCGAAACGGCTGGCGACCTGATGCCCGCCCGGCGCTCCTTCCGCATCCTCGTCGATGCCGTCTTCGCCCTGGCCGCCGTCGCCCTCGGCGCGTGGTCGTTCTGGCCGGTCTACCAGTCGAGCGCCTTCGTCGCGATGCTGGTCGTCACGCTGTTGACCGGCGCGGCCATCGGCGTCGTGGGATGGGCGTTCCGCCTCCCGAGCATCCTCATCGCAGCGCTCGTCGTGCTCGCCTACCTCGGTCTCGGGGTCCCGCTCGCCGTGCCCTCGGAGGCCGCCGGGGGCGGACTGCTGCCGACGGGTCCCGGCTTCCTCGACCTCGTGCAGGGAACCTGGCTGAGCTGGAAGCAGCTCGTCACGATCAGCGTGCCGGTCGGGTCGTACCAGGCGCTGCTGGTGCCCGCATTCCTGCTCACGCTGCTGGCCACGACGCTCACGGTGACCATCGCCCTGCGATCGTCGCGTCCGGAGCTCGCGGCCGTCCCTCCCGTCCTGCTCCTGGTCGCGGGCATCCTGCTCGGCCCGTCGTCCGGCTCCGTTCCGCTGGGGCTGCTGTTCGCCCTCTTCGCGGTGCTGCTCGCCTGGCTGATCCGCTTCCGCCTCCTGCGCAGGGCCGCATCCATCCGGTCGCTGCGCGAGCAGAGCGGGCTGCTGGTGGAGTCCAGGAGCGAGCGGCGCTCGACCGCGCTGCTGACCACGGCGGGGGCGACGGTCATGCTGGTCACCGCCGCGGCCGCTGGAATCGCGGCTGCCGCCATCCTCCCGCCGCAGGGGCAGCGGCAGGTGGTGCGGACGGCGGTCGAGCAGCCGTTCGATCCGCGAGACTACCCGAGCCCGCTGAGCGCGTTCCGCTCCTATCTCGAGCCGGGGAAGGCGGACGAGCCGATGCTCAGCGTCTCGGGGCTGCCGGCCGACCGCCGGCTGAGGATCGCGACGCTCGACACCTACGACGGCATCACCTACGCCGTCGGCAGCGGCGACACGACCAGCGCATCCGGTTCCTTCACCCGTGTCCCGTACCGCATGGATCAGAGCGGGACGCGAGGCACGCAGACCACCACGACCGTCGTCGTGCGCGACTACCGCGGCCCCTGGCTCCCGGGGAACGGCCAGCTCGAGCAGGTGGCGTTCGCCGGCCAGGACGGAAGCCGGCTCGCCGGCGCCTTCTACTACAACGACGTGACCGGGACAGGCGCGGTCACGACGGCCCTGCATACAGGCGACGCGTATACCGCGGAGTCGGTGGTGAAGCCGTTGCTGACCGCCGCCCAGCTGGAGAAGGTGCAGCCGGGGAGCGATACCGTGCCGCGTCCGACCGTCATCCCGGACGAACTGCAGTCCGTCCTGCAGAAGTACACGGCCGGCGCCTCGGGGGCGGGTGCGAAGCTCGCCGCGGCCCTGCGGGGCCTCGCCGAGAACGGCTACATCAGTCACGGGATCGGACCGGGCGAGCCGCCCAGCCGCTCCGGTCACGGCGCAGACCGCATCACCGAACTGCTCACGTCCGTGCCGATGCTCGGCGATCAGGAGCAGTACTCCGTCACCGCCGCGCTCATGGCGCGCCAGCTGGGCTTCCCGGCCCGGGTCGTGGTGGGGTTCGTGGCGCCGAAGGACGCGACGGGGCCCGCCGTGACCCTGGTCGGCGCGGACATCTCCGCCTGGATCGAGGTGCAGACGACCTCCGGCTGGGTGACCGTCGACCCCACCCCGCCTCTCCGCCCGGTCCCGCCGAAGCAGCCCGACCAGCCCACGGAGATCTCGCGGCCGCAGACGAACGTGCAGCCGCCGGTCGACGAGAACCCTCAGCGCAACGACGAGCCGCCGCAGGCGCAGGTCGACCCGTCGAACCAGCCGCAGCCGAACCCGGTGCTGGAGACCCTTCTCGCCGTGCTCATCATCGCAGGGTGGTCGCTGCTCGTCCTCGCGATCGTCGCTTCGCCGTTCCTGGCCGTGGTCGCCGCCAAATGGCGGCGACGCGTGCTGCGACGATCCGCGGCGACTGCGCGTGAGCGCATCGTCGGCGGCTGGCGGGAGTTCGCGGACGCGGCGGTCGATCACGGCTACGAACCACCCCCGGCAGCGACCCGGGTGGAGTTCGCCGACACCATCGGAGGTTCGCGGGCGCAGGCTCTCGCGAAGGTCGCAGACCGGGCGACGTTCAGCGGCATCGCACCGACGCCGGACGAGGCCGTAACGGTGTGGAAGGCGGTCGACGAGCTCCGGGCCCAGCTCGCCAAGCGCGACACGCGGTGGAAGAGACTGCTCGCTGCCGTCTCGCTGCGATCGCTCGGTTACCGTGGAAAGCAGGGCGGACGAAGGGGACGGGAACGATGAGCTGTCGCGTGTGCGGTTCCGAGCTGGCGGAGGGTACCCTCTTCTGCCCGCTCTGCGGGAGCTCCGTCACGGCCTCCCGGGTGCGTGCACCCGAGCTGGCCGACCCGCGCCCGTCCGACACCTCCATCCTGACCGACCGCTCGATCCTGGGCGACCGGCTCGCCGAACGGCCGCCGGCCCCTGCGATCGCGGGGCGTTTCCCGGACGGCGTCGAACTGGACGAGGACGGCCTGCCGCCCACGCAGGCCATGACCATCGTGTCGATGGAGCAGGCGCCGCGCGCGCATCCACCGGTCCACCGCTCCTACACCCTGAGCTTCTCGACCGGGGATGTGGTCGAGGTGTCCGGTTCCGGGCTCATCGGTCGCCGACCGATCACCCAGCCCGGGGAGCACGTCGACCAGGTGGTCGTCGTCTCCGATCCCGGCCGGAGCGTGTCCAAGACGCACCTCGAGTTCGGTCTGGAGGGCGACGAGCTGTGGATCTGCGACCGCTACTCCGGCAACGGAACGGTCGCGCATCCCCTCGGCGGCGTCGCCCGCCAGTGCGAGGCGGGGCGACGCTACCGGGTCACCCGCGGAACGCGCGTCGAGATCGGCGACCACTGGTTCGACGTCTCCTGACCGGCACGGCGCAGGAGGACGTCAGGCGAGGGCGTCAGGCGAGCGCGTCGGAGACGGGGATGACGTCCAAGCCGTGCGCGGAGGCCACGCCCTCATTGGTGACGCGGCCGTCGTGCACGTTGAGGCCGAGGGCGAGGGATGCGTCGGCACGCAGGGCCTCCTGCCAGCCGCGGTTCGCGATGGCCCGGGCGTACGGCAGGGTCGCGTTGGTCAGCGCGTAGGTGGAGGTGTGCGGGACAGCGCCCGGCATGTTCGCGACGCAGTAGAACAGCGACTGGTGCACCGTGAAGGTGGGGTCGGCGTGCGTGGTCGGGTGGGAGTCCTCGAAGCATCCGCCCTGGTCGACGGCGATGTCGACGAGGACGCTGCCCGGCTTCATCCGCGACACCATCTCATTGGTGACCAGTTTCGGCGCCTTCGCCCCGGGCACCAGGACGGAGCCGATCACGAGGTCCGAGGCGACGACGGCCTTGTCGATCTCGAAGCTGTTCGACGCGATCGTCTTGATGCGCCCGGCGTAGAGGGCATCGAGCTCGCGGAGGCGCTGGATGTTGGTGTCGAGCACCGTGACCTCGGCGCCGAGGCCGACCGCGACCGAGATCGCGTTCGTGCCGGCGACGCCGCCGCCGAGTACCGTGACGATGGCCGGATGGGTCCCGGGCACGCCCGGGACCAGGAGCCCCGGTCCGCCGTTCGGCTTCAGCATCGTGTTGGCGCCGACGATCGGCGCCAGGCGTCCGGCGACCTCGCTCATCGGGGCGAGCAGAGGCAGCGCGCGAGTCGGCAGTTGCACGGTCTCGTAGGCGATGGCCGTCACACCGCCGTCCATGAGCGCGCGGGTCAGCGCCTCGTCGGCGGCGAGGTGCAGGTAGGTGAATAGGACGAGCCCACGCCGGAAATAGCCGTACTCGCTCTCGATGGGCTCCTTCACCTTGAGGATGAGGTCGCCGGCCGCCCATGTGGACGCCGCATCCGGGAGGATGGTCGCCCCCGCGCCGGCGTACAGCTCATCCGGGATGGACGATCCGACGCCCGCGCTCGACTCGACGAAGACCTCGTGACCTGCGCCGACCAGGTCGTGCACGCCGGAGGGGGTGATCGCCACCCGGAACTCGTTGTTCTTGATCTCACGGGGGATCGCGACCTTCATGGGGCTCCTTCGCACTCGACGTGATGGTTCGCTCTCACCATAGCCGTCTTCACGGAGGATTTCGACTGAATTCTGGCGGACCCAATGCTGATTTCGCGCCCGGATGCCGCCTGCGCAGACGGTTTCCGTTGCGCCTCCGCTTGCCCTCACCGCCCCGCTCACGATTCCGTCCCACCATCGAGTACACGAAGACTGCACGCTTCTGAGCGCAAAACGTGCAGTCTTCGTGTACTCGATGGTGGGGCGCGGGTCAGGCGGACGGCGCGTGGGCTCGGCGGTGGGGCGCGGGGTCAGACGTAGGAGGCGCGGATGGCGCCGACAGGGGCGCCGCGGCCGAGGACCGCGAGGTCGAGGGCGGGGACGACGCGGTCGACGTCCTCGTGCGTGAGCGCGCCGGCGTCGGCCAGCAGACGGAGGGCGACGATGGATGCGGCGCGCAGGCTCCCGTCGAGCATCTTGAGCGTCACCGTGGTGCCGTCGCGGGCGGTCATGACCATCACGCCCTCGGCGCCCAGCTTGGCAAAGACTCCGAGCTCGTCGATGACGACCGTGTTGACGCGCCCGGGACCGTCGATCGCCCATCCCTCGGCGAGTACCGCGTTCGTGAGGATCGCCGCGTTCCTGAACAGCGCGAACGGCGAGCCCGTGGAGGCCGTCGCGATGCGCTGAATGCCGCGCGCGAGCGCGAGCAGGGACATGGCGTAGACCGGAGCGCCGCAGCCGTCGATGCCGGTCGCGACGACCTTCTCGCCGGTCAGCCGCTCGACGGTGTCGCGGATGTGCTGCTGCAGTGGATGCTGCGGATCGAGGTAGCTCTCGGTCGGCCATCCGTTGATCCGGCAGGCCCACAGCATGGCGGCGTGCTTGCCGGAGCAATTCATGTACACCGGGTGCTTGTGCCCGCCCGCTCGGACGAGTTCGTCGCGTGCTGCGGTGTCCAGCGGCCAGTCCGGCGGGCAGCGGAGGGCGTCCTCCGTCAGCTGCGCCTGGGCGAGGAGCGTCCGCACGACGGAGAGGTGCGCGGGCGTTCCCGCGTGGCTGGCCGTTGCGAGCACGGCGCTCGCACCCTCCAGCGGAACTCCCGCGCCCATCACTGCGACGGCCTGGAACGGCTTCATGCTCGATCGCGGGAACACCGGGCGTTCCGGAGCACCGAGGCTGCGGACCACGGTGCCGTCCGGACCCAGCACGACAGCGGATCCCGAATGCCGCGACTCCACGAAGCCACTGCGCTCGACCGCCGCCAGCTCCACCGCCTCATCCACCCCGAACACAGCAGGTCCGGAAGCCTTCTCGGACGGGCTCGTCACCGAGCCGACACGCTCCGTGCTCACAGCGCTGCGATGGCGTCGTCGATCACCGACACGGCGTCGGCGATCAGTTCGTCGGACACGGCGAGGCTCGGGAGGAACCGGAGCACATTGCCCCAGGTGCCCGCATTGAGGAAGAGGATGCCCTGCTGGGCGGCCGCCGCGATGATCCGGTTGACGGCGTCAGGGTTGGGCTCTTTGGTCGTCTGAGCGGTTCCCGGCTTCACGAGCTCGATCGCGATCATGGCGCCGATGCCGCGCACGTCGCCGATGATGTCGTACTTCTCCTGCAGTTCCACCAATGCCGGCTTCAGCGCCCTCTCGATGCGCCCGGCCTCCGCGAGAAGGTCGTTTCGCTCGATCGTCTCGAAGACGGCGACTGCGGCCGCGGCCGCCACCGGGTTGCCTCCGAACGTGCCGCCGAGGCCGCCCGGCTGCGCAGAATCCATGATCTCGGCGCGGCCGGTGACGGCGGCGAGGGGAAGCCCGCCCGCGATGCCCTTGGCGCTGAGCACCAGGTCGGGGACGAGGCCGAAGTGCTCGCTCGCGTAGAAGGCGCCGGTGCGCGCCATCCCGCTCTGGATCTCATCCGCGATGAAGACGACGCCCTTCGCTGTGCACCAGTCCTGGAGCGCTGCGAGGTAGCCCTCTGCGGGGACGATGAAGCCGCCCTCGCCCTGGATCGGCTCGGCGACGAGGCACGCGAGGTCGGAGGCGCCGATGACCTTCTCCAGATAGGCGATCGTGCGCGCGGCCGCCTCCGCTCCGCTGAGTCCGTCGCGGTACGGGTAGGAGTTGGGCACATGGTAGACATCGCCGGCGAACGGGCCGAAACCGGTCGCGTACGGCATCGCCTTGTAGTTCATCGCCATCGTGAGGTTGGTGCGCCCGTGGTAGGCGTGATCGAGGACCGCGACAGCGCGACGACCGGTGAACTTGCGCGCGATCTTCACGCCGTTCTCGACGGCCTCCGCTCCGGAGTTGACGAGCACCGTCTTCTTGGCGTGATCGCCGGGCGTGTGCTGGGCGAGCAGCTCGGCGACCCGCACGTACTCCTCGTAGGGCGTGATGGTGAAGAGGGTGTGGATGACGTCCTGCAGCTGACCCGCGGCGGCCTCGACGACCGCCGTCTCGGTGTGGCCGACCGTGGTGACGCCGATGCCCGCGCCGAAGTCGACGAACTGGTTGCCGTCCACATCGACGAGGACGGCGCCGTTGGCGCGCGCGATGTAGATGGGCAGCGCGGAGGAGACGCCGGTCGGCACGACGGCCAGGCGGCGCTCGTGCAGTTCCTGCGATTTCGGGCCGGGGACGGCCGTGACGATACGGCGTTCTTGTGGAACGGAGTAGACGGGCGCGGGGGTGCTGACGGTGTCGGTCATGATGCCGTCGAGTCTATCCCGGAGGGCTCCAGGCGACGGGGCCGCCACCCTCCCTGTGGACCAGCGACCGCCTATCGAGGGAATGACCCGTCCGGTCCGGTGCGAGAATCGGAGCATGAAGCTGGAGCATGGATACGCGATCGACCTGCAGTGGACGGGCAACCGGGGGAGCGGGACCAGCAGCTACAAAGAGTACGGGCGCGATCACGTCGTGAGCGCCGCCGGCAAGCACTCGATCGAGGGTTCGGCCGACCGCACGTTCTTCGGCGACTCTGACCGCTGGAACCCGGAGGAGCTGCTGCTCGCCGCCCTGGCGCAGTGCCACATGCTCAGCTACCTCGCCGAGGCGGCACGGGCCGGAGTCGTCGTCGTCGGCTACACGGACGCGGCCACCGGCACGATGGAGCAGACCGGCAACGGCGGCGGCCACTTCACCGAGGCGACCCTGCGCCCGCGCGTGACCATCGCCGACCCCGCCCAGGCGGAGCTCGCCGCGAGCCTCCACGAACCGGCCGCCGAGAAGTGCTTCATCGCCGCGAGCGTGAACTTCCCGGTCCACCACACCCCGTCGACCCTCACCCTCGCCTGACCCCCGCCCCACCGTCGAGTCCGCCCCACCATCGAGTCCGCCCCACCATCGAGTCTGCAGAGACTGCACGCGACACGCCGTACGGCTGTACAGTCTCTGCGGACTCGACGGTGGGAGGTGAGGCGCGGGCGCGGGAGGTGAGGCGTCAGAGACGCTCAGGGCGCAGGGCGCGCCTGACGCGCTCGACGGTGTTCGCGGGCGGGGATTCGTTGTAGACCCCGGCCAGTTCCTGACCGGTCAGCTCGTGGATGGCCGTCATGACGGCATCCGTCGCCTGGCGCCGGGCCCGCCCGGACTCAGGCGGCCCGAAGCGCGACACGTCGATCGGCTGGCCGAAGGTGACCGTGATCCGGTGAGGCCGGGGGAAGCGCGCTCCGACCGGCTGCATCTGGTCGGTGCCGACGAGGCCGACCGGGACGACGACGGCACCGGTGGTCAGCGCCAGCCAGCCGATCCCGGTCCGCCCCTTGTAGAGGCGTCCGTCGAGCGAACGCGTCCCCTCGGGATAGAGGGCGAAAGCGGATCCCGTCTCGATAATGCGCCGGGACTGGTCCAGCGCCTCCTGGGCGGCGGCTCCCGCACCGCGCTTGACGCCGACCGCACCGATCGCCGTGAAGAAGCCGCGGGAGACGCGTCCCTTCAGTCCGCTGCCCTCGAAATAGCTGGACTTCGCCAGGAACTGCACCCGCCTCGGCGCCGTCATCGGGATGACGATCGAGTCGATGAACGACAGATGATTACTGGCGAGGATGACTTTGCCCTGCTTGGGGACGTTGCGCTTGCCGATCACGCGCGGGCGGTAGATCAGCTTGAGCAGCGGGGCCATCAGGACGCGGCCGAGGAAGTACAGTGCGCCGGGCCTCTTCACCTCGGCAGCACCATCGTCGGGCTCGTCGATGCTCACCCTTCGAGGGTAGCGCGCCCGTATGCCCTCCGGGGCATGGACGGCGGCGGACCTTCCGGCGCCTCTCCGCGTCACGGCTGCAGCGGCGAATGCCGGGGGCAGCCGAAGCCGCCTTCGTACACGAGACACGGTTCGACGAATCCCGCGTAGCGCACCGCCAGCGGCGACCCGAACCACTCCGCGTACAGCCGCGAGAAGTTGAGATTGCCGTACGCCGAGCAGGCGCCGCCCTCGCCCGCCGGCGCGCTGAGCGTCTCGTCGTTCGGCTGGTACGGCGTGTAATTGTAGAGGTTGGCGGTCGCCTGGTTGACGATCCGCACCGTGCTCGCCCCGCACGCAACATCCGGGTGGTACTGGATGCTGTTGCCGCCGATGCGGTAGCGCCAGTCCTGCGGATGGACGGTGTACTCCCGGAACTGCCACGCCGCCCGGTACACCTGGTTGAAGAAGCCGAAGTAGCGCGTGTCGCAGGCCGCGGTGTCCGGGCAGGCGTATCCGGTCGCCCTCTGGTAGCCGGTGGCACTCGGCGTGGTGAGGAGCGACTGCTCCTTCTGCAGCAGGACGAGCAGCACACGCGGACTGATCGTGCAGGCCGTGGCCACCCGCGCGATGATGCTGCTGGCCCGCTCCTGGTCGCGCGCAGGCAGAGCTGCACAGCGGTGCTTCGAGGCGGCCTGGGCCGGGGAGTCCATCCGGAAGTCGGCGAGGCACGGCGACTTGTCTTCGGGATGGCACGAGCGCCCCTCGAGGAAGTGCTGGATCTGCCCGGCCGTCATCGCGTCCGGGTTGAAGAAGCTGTCGTCGCTGATGATGTCGCCCGGCTCGAATGGCGTGGGCGGCTCCGCCACCGCTGCGGCGGGAACCAGGACGAGGGCCGCCGTGACGGCGAACGCCGCCGCGAGCGGGCGCAGGCGCGGGAACCGCAACGGGGATCCTTACCGGGTGGTGGAGAGGATGTCGACGACGAAGACGATCGTGTCGGTGCCCTTGATGTCACCGTTGCCCGCAGAGCCGTACCCGTCGGCCGGGGGGATGATCGCGATGACCTGCGACCCGACCTTCTGGCCCTCGAGCGCCTTCTTGAAGCCGACGACCACGCCGGTCGTCTGGAACGAGGCGGGTTCGCCCCGGCTCCAGCTGGAGTCGAAGGCCTGGCCGTTCCGCCACAGGACTCCCTTGTACTGCACGGTGACGGTGTCGCCGGGCTGGACCGTCTCGCCTGCCCCCTGCTTCAGCAGGCCGATCTTCGTCTCCGTCGGCGCGGTGGACTTCGGGATGGTGATGGTCGGCTCGCCCGTCTTGGCGTCGAGCTTCACCGCGGGGAACCCGGCAGGCGGGGTGACCGCCTTGCCCGTCGCCCGCATCACCGGGACACTGCGCACATCGGTGACGATGACGATGGGGTCCGTCTTCTTGACGCCGAGCTGGGCATATCCGGAGCCGAAGGCGCCCTCGGCCGTCGTGGTCACGACGGCGCGCGACCCGACGGGCAGGCAGTCCGCTGCGCTGACGAAGCCCGGGAGGAACGATTTGGGGTCGATCTTGGCCGTGACGGGCGCGCTCGAGCCGAAGCCCTCCGACGGGGCGATGGCCTTCCCCGTGGTCCCGTTGTACGCGGCGAGGCCGAGGCCCAGATTCTGACCGCTGGTGGTCTTGGCACCCTTGCCCGTGATGAGGACCGTGCGCTCGGTGCCGGTCACCTTGAGCGGCGTCGAGAAGGTCACGGTCGGGTCGCTCCCGAACTTGCCGGTCACCGTGATGGAGTTCGACGTGTCACCCGACTTCACGTTCTGGCACGCCGCGCCCGCGGGCGTCGCGGTGGAGCCGCTGGTGGGCGACGAGGAGCTGCAGGCCGCAAGGCCTCCGACGAGGAGGGCAGCCGCCGCGGTCGCGGTCAGAGCCTTGAGAGAGGTACGCACGGTCGACCATCCTGCCCTATCAGCCTTTATCCCGGCTGACAGCCGCGCCTGGGAGCGCTGGATGGTCCATTTACGATGGAGGGCATGACCCGCGAATTCTCCGTGCCCCAGTCCCGTCATCTCGTCACCGAACTGCCCGGTCCGCGCTCGGTCGAACTGCAGCAGCGCCGCGTGGCCGCGGTGAGCCGGGGAGCGGGCACCCTCGCGAACATCTACATGGAGTCGGGATCCGGCGCCATCCTCGTGGATGTGGACGGCAACCGCCTGATCGACCTCGGCTGCGGGATCGGTGTGACCACGATCGGGCACGCGCACCCGGCGGTGGCGGCTGCGGCGGCCGAGCAGGCCGCGAAGCTCACGCACACGCTCTTCACCGTGACGCCGTACGAGAACTACATCGCCGTCGCCGAGAAGCTCGCAGAGATCACGCCTGGTGACTTCGAGAAGCACAGCATCCTCGTCAACTCCGGTGCCGAGGCGGTGGAGAACGCGGTGAAGATCGCCCGCAAGTACACCGGCCGCCGGGCGATCGCGACGCTCGACCACGCCTTCCACGGGCGCACCAACCTGACCATGGCGATGACGTACCGGCCCTGGCCGGAGCGCGCGGGCATGGGCCCGTTCCCCGGAGAGATCTACAGCCTCCCGATCAGCTACCCCTTCCGCGACCCGGAGGGCATGACCGGGGAGGAGGCTGCGGAGCGGACGATCGATTACATCCGCACCCACATCGGCGCGACCGAGCTGGCCGCGCTCTTCGTCGAACCCATCCAGGGCGACGGCGGGATCATCATCCCGGCGCCCGGCTACTTCGCGCGTCTCGCGGAGTTCTGCGCCGAGAATGGGATCGTGTTCGTCGCCGACGAGATCCAGGCCGGGATCGGCCGCACCGGGACGTGGTACTCGATCGAGCACCACGGCGTCGTCCCCGACCTCGTCACGAGTGCCAAGGGCATCGCGGGCGGGTTCCCGCTAGCGGCGGTCACCGGACGCGCCGAGATCATGGATGCCGTCCAGCCCGGGGGAATCGGCGGCACCTTCGGCGGCAACCCCGTGTCGACGGCTGCGGCCCTTGCGGTGTTCGAGGCGTTCAAGAAGGAGGACCTGCTGGCCGAGGCCCGCCGTGTCGAGCAGGCGCTGTGGGCGCGGATCGGCGATTGGGCCGAGCGGTTCCCGGTCGTCGGGGAGGTGCGCGGAAAGGGAGCGATGTTCGGCGTCGAGCTGGTCGTCCCCGGCACGAAGACGCCCAACCCGGAGGCGCTGAAGGCGGTGCTCGCCCACGCGACCCGCAACGGCGTCATCCCGCTCGATGCGGGCAGCTGGGACAGCGTGCTGCGCCTGCTGCCGTCGGTCGTCATCAGCGACGAGCTGATCGACGATGCGGCGACCGTGCTCGAGGAGGCGCTCGGCCGTCTCGGCTGAGCCGGCCGTCCGGGCCGTCCCGGCCCCCTCGGCTGACCAGGCTGCCCGGCACCGGGGCGCCATGCGTACCATGGCCTTCGTGCGCAGAGTCATCATCCTCGGGTCCACCGGTTCCATTGGAACGCAGGCGCTGGATGTCGTGGCGGCCAATCCGGACCTGTTCCGCGTCGTCGGCTTGAGCGCCGGCCGCAATGCGGACGAGCTCGCGGCGCAGGCCGAACGCTTCGGCGTCGTGGACACGGCCCTCGGCGCGGACGACTCGGAACTGCTCGTGCGGTCGGTCGAAGCGGATGTGGTGCTCAACGGGATCACCGGTTCCGTCGGTCTCGGTCCGACCCTGGCAGCGCTCGAGGTCGGCGCGCTGCTGGCGCTGGCGAACAAGGAGTCGCTGATCGTCGGCGGCGGCCTCGTGAAGCAGGCCGCCGCGCCCGGCCAGATCGTCCCCGTCGACTCCGAGCACTCCGCGATCGCCCAAGCCCTGCGGTCCGGGGCGGCGTCCGAGGTGCGGCGACTGGTCCTCACCGCGTCCGGCGGACCTTTCCGCGGACGGTCGCGGGAGGCGCTCCGGGAGGTGACGCCGAAGGAGGCGCTGGCGCATCCCACCTGGGACATGGGGCTCGTCGTGACCACGAACTCCTCGACGCTCGTGAACAAGGGCCTGGAGGTGATCGAGGCGCACCTCCTGTTCGACGTGCCGTACGACCGGATCGAGGTCACCGTGCATCCTCAGTCCGTCATCCACTCGATGGTCGAGTTCGTCGACGGCTCCACGATCGCGCAGGCGTCCCCGCCCGACATGCGGCTGCCGATCTCGCTCGGACTCGGCTGGCCCGATCGCGTTCCGGACGTCGGCATGCCGCTGGACTGGTCAACAGCCCACACCTGGAGCTTCGAGCCGCTGGACGGAGACGCCTTCCCGGCCGTCGCCCTCGCCAAACGCGTCGGCCTGATGGGAGGGACCTATCCAGCGGTCTTCAATGCGGCCAACGAGCAGGCGGTCACGGCGTTCCACGCGGGCGCGATCGGGTACCTCGACATCCTCGAGACGGTGGAGCGCGTCGTCGATGCGCACGTCCCGGCGGGGGTGCTCACCCGGGAGTCGTTGGCCGAGGCCGAGCGCTGGGCGAGGGCGAAGGCGGACGCGCTGATCGCCGCCTGATCGAGGTCTGATCGTCGCGCGAGAAGCGGACGAGAAGCAGAGCGGCCGCATAGCGCGTACCGAGCCGGCTCGCGGCCTCCTCCAAGGCGTCCGGCGCTAGCCTGGAGCCGTGGAATCCGTGCTCCTGTTCGTCCTCGGCGTCGTCATCATCCTGATCGGCGTCGCCGTGTCGATCGCTCTGCACGAGATCGGCCACCTCGTTCCCGCGAAGCTGTTCGGCGTCAAAGTCACGCAGTACATGATCGGCTTCGGAAAGACGCTGTTCTCGTTCCGTCGCGGTGAGACGGAGTACGGCGTGAAGGCCATCCCGCTCGGCGGCTACATCTCGATGATCGGGATGTTCCCTCCCGGCAAGGACGGCGGTCGCGGCCGCAACGCGACCACCGGCTTCATGCAGCAGATGGCGCAGGATGCGCGGACGGCCAGCTCCGAGACCGTCGCCGTCGGCGAGGAGGAGCGCACCTTCTACCGACTGCCGGTCTGGAAGCGGATCGTCATCATGTTCGGCGGCCCGTTCATGAACCTGGTGATCGCGGTCGCCCTGTTCGGCGTGCTCCTGATGGGCTTCGGTGTGCCGCAGAGCTCGACCACCGTGGCGACCGTCAGCCAGTGCGTGCTGCCGGCGGGCAGCACGAGCCAGACGTGCCCGGCCGATGCCACCCAGGGGCCGGCCGCCGCTGCCGGTCTGAAGCCTGGCGACACGATCGTCAGCATCGACGGAACGAAGATCACGAGCTGGGACCAGTCCACCTCGATCATCCGGGATTCGGCTGGCCGCACCCTCACGATCGTGCTGAGCCGTGGCGGTCAGGAGCGCACGGTTCAGGTGACCCCCGTCGTCAACAAGGTGGCCAAGACCGACGCGAACGGCGCCGTCGTGAAGAATGCGTCCGGCGGGATCGAGACCCTCACGGTCGGCTTCGTCGGCATCGGCCCCGTGGCCGAGCTCGTCCCGCAGCCGGTGACGTCGGTGCTGCCGGCGGTGGGAGCGCAGACCGGGGCGGTCGTCAACGTGTTCGTGCACCTCCCGCAGCGCATGGTGGACGTCTGGAACGCCGCGTTCGGCTCCGGCCAGCGCGACCCGAACGGGCCCATCAGCGTGGTCGGCATCGGCCGTGCCGCCGGTGAGCTCACCGCTCTCGACGGGGTACCGGTGGTGGACAAGGTCTACACGATGATCGGGATGCTGGCCTCGCTCAACATCGCCCTGTTCGTCTTCAACCTGGTCCCGCTGCTCCCGCTCGACGGCGGGCACATCGCCGGGGCACTCTGGGAAGGACTGCGGCGCTCGGTCGCGAAGCTGTTCCGCCGCCGCGACCCGGGGCCGGTCGATATGGCCAAGCTGATGCCCCTCACGTTTGCCGTCGTCGTCGTCCTCGGCGGGATGAGCGTGCTGCTGATGTACGCCGACATCGTGAAGCCGGTCAACCTCTTCGGCTGAGCGGTCGGGCTGTTCCGGGCATGCCAGGCGCTCGGCGGGCATCCAGCCGCCTCCCACCGTGCCGCGTAGGATTGAGCGCGTGGCAGCAATCAATCTGGGGATGCCCAAAGTCCCCGAAACCCTCGCACCTCGTCGCACGTCCCGCCAGATCCGGGTGGGCAAAGTCCTGGTCGGAGGGGATGCGCCCATCAGCGTCCAGTCGATGACCACGACGCCGACGACCAACATCAACGCCACGCTGCAGCAGATCGCCGAACTCACGGCCTCCGGCTGCGACATCGTCCGCGTCGCCGTGCCCAGCCGGGACGACGCGGAGGCGCTGCCGATCATCGCCAAGAAGAGCCAGATCCCGGTCATCGCCGACATCCACTTCCAGCCGAACTACGTCTACGCAGCGATCGATGCCGGCTGCGCGGGGGTCCGCGTCAACCCGGGCAACATCCGCAAGTTCGACGACCAGATCGCCGAGATCGCCAAACGGGCGAAGGCGGCGGATGTCTCGCTGAGGATCGGAGTGAACGCCGGTTCGCTCGACCCGCGGCTGCTGGAGAAGTACGGCAAGGCGACCGCGGAGGCCCTCGTCGAGTCGGCCGTCTGGGAGGCGAGCCTGTTCGAGGAGCACGACTTCCACGACTTCAAGATCTCCGTCAAGCACAACGATCCCATCGTCATGGTGAAGGCGTACCGGCTCCTGGCCGAGCGCGGCGACTGGCCGCTCCACCTCGGGGTGACCGAGGCCGGGCCCGCGTTCCAGGGCACCATCAAGTCGGCGACCGCGTTCGGCATCCTGCTCGGGGAGGGCATCGGCGACACCATCCGGGTCTCGCTGTCCGCGCCCCCGGCGGAAGAGGTCAAGGTGGGCCTGCAGATCCTGCAGTCCCTGAACCTCCGCGAGCGCAAGCTCGAGATCGTCTCGTGCCCCAGCTGCGGCCGGGCCCAGGTGGATGTGTACTCGCTCGCCGACAGCGTCACCGAAGGGCTGCAGGGCATGAGCGTGCCGCTCCGGGTGGCCGTCATGGGCTGCGTCGTGAACGGACCGGGCGAAGCCCGTGAGGCCGACCTCGGCGTTGCCAGCGGAAACGGCAAGGGCCAAATCTTCGTCAAGGGCGAAGTGATCAAGACGGTGCCCGAGTCGGAGATCGTGGCGACCCTCATCGCCGAGGCGAACCGCCTCGCCGACGAGATGGGCGACCAGACCTCGGGCGAGCCGACCGTCTCCGTCGGCGCGCACTGAGGGGCCGCGGGGGCGGAAAGTCCTCAGAAGAGGGGCGACGTCAGCCGAGGAGCGGCTCGAACGCGACGTGTCCCGCCGCGATGTCGGCCGCCTGAACCCGGAGACGGAGCCGGTCGCCCGGCCGCACGCCGTCCGGCCGCGGCGCCGAGGCGGACACCAGCGGATCGTCCAACTGGACGAGGGCGGTGCCGTTGCGCACCGCGAGCACTGTCGCATCCAGTTCGGCCCCGACGCGTGAGCTGAGCAGGGCAGCCTCCACCCGATCCACTGCGCCGGCGTCCACCTGGGCCGCCAGCCGGGATGACGCGCCCATGATCGAGGGCAGCTCGGCCAGGGAGTTCCGCGCCCAGGCCGGCACGGGCGCACCGGCGCAGAGCGCCTCGCAGATGACGAGCCCCCAGCGGTCGACCAGCCGCCGGAGCGGCGCCGTCACGTGGGCGTACGGCGCAGCGATGGCCGCCTGCTGAGGATCGGCCGGAGCCGCACCATCGAGTGCGACGTAGCCCGCGCCGCGGAACAGACTGGTGGCCGCCTGCAGGACGGCGGCTGCCTTCGGCTCGGCGCGGTCGAGCGTCCTCAGGTACTCGCCGTACGGCATGCCCTCGGGCCAGCCGAGGCCGAGAGCCACGGTCGCTGCGCGGAAGGCCGTGAACGCGTCGGCGCCGGGTGGAGGCATGGTGCGCAGGATGCCGACCCGCGCCTCCAGCATCAGTCCGGCAGCCGCCATCCCGGTCAGCAGCGAGAGTTGCGCGTTCCACTCCTCGACGGGCAGCGTTGCCCGGCGCTGGAGGTCGTAGGTGCCGTCGCGGAAGACGACCTCCTCGTCGGGGGTGTTGAGGCTGGCGCCGCCGCGTTCCCGTTCGCACGCGATCCGCAGTGTGCCGACCTCCTGGAGGAGTGCGAGTTCGGGCTGAGCGGTCCCGTCGTCGATCGCCGCCTGGGCCTCGTCGTAGGACCATTGCCGCCGGGATCGGATACGCGCCCGCGCGACCTGCACGGACGTCTCGTGCCCGTCGGAGTCGAGGACGATGTCCCAGACGAACGCGCCCCGCACGACGCCCGGCAACAGCGACCCGGCGTCCTCACCGATGGCGGAGGGATGCAGCGGCACGCGGCCGTCGGGGGCGTAGAGCGTCTGGCCGCGGCGCCGGGCCTCCGCATCCACCCGGCCGCCGGGGACCACGAGCGCAGGGACGTCGGCGATCGCATAGCGGACGCGGAAGCCGTCGCCATCCCGGGAGAGGTGCAGCGCCTGGTCCAGGTCGGTGGCCCCCGCCGGATCGATGGTGAGGAAGGGAACGTCGGTGAGGTCGGTGCCGGGCAGGGGATGCGCGGCCGCCGCTGCCCGTGCCTCTGCCTCGACCTCCAGGGGAAAGGCGTCGGGCAGTCCGAGTTCACGGCGGAAGGCGGCGAGGGACGCGGCGAGCGGCGCGGCGGACGCCGAGGGGGCGACGCGGGTCCGGCGGTCGGGCATGCCGCCACCCTAGCCGCCGCCTCCGACGGGCGGACGGTGGCCTTCCCGGCTGCCCTCTAACATGGAACGGTGCCAACACGCCTCAGCAACTACTTCCTCCGCACCCTCCGTGAAGACCCCTCCGACGCGGAGGTGACCAGCCACCGCCTGCTCGTCCGCGCCGGCTACATCCGCCGCCAGGCGCCGGGGATCTTCGCGTGGCTGCCGCTGGGCCTGCGGGTGAAGGAGAAGATCGAACGGATCATCCGCGAGGAGATGGCCGCCGCGGGCGCACACGAGGTGCACTTCCCTGCTCTGCTGCCACGGGAGCCCTACGAGGCGACCGGGCGCTGGGAGGAGTACGGCGACGGGATCTTCCGTCTGAAGGACCGCAAGGATGGCGACTACCTGCTCGCGCCGACGCACGAGGAGGTCTTCACGCTCCTGGTGAAGGACCTGTACTCGTCCTACAAAGACCTGCCGCTCACGATCTTCCAGATCCAGGACAAGTACCGCGACGAGGCACGGCCGCGGGCGGGCCTGCTGCGCGGTCGGGAGTTCACGATGAAGGATGCGTACTCCTTCGACTACACCGACGAGGGCCTCGATGCGAGCTACACAGCGCAGCGCGAGGCCTACGAGCGCATCTTCACCCGACTGGGGCTGTCGTACGTGATCGTGCAGGCCGACGCCGGGGCGATGGGCGGTTCGCGCTCGGAGGAGTTCCTGCACCCGACCCCCGTCGGCGAGGACACGTTCGTGCGGTCCGCAGGAGGCTACGCGGCGAACGTCGAGGCGTTCACGACGATCGCGCCGCCCACGCGCACGTACGAGAAGCTCACGCCGCAGGAGGTGCTCGACACTCCGAATACGCCGACCATTCAGACGCTGGTCGACCTCGCCAACGAGAAGCACCCGCGCCCGGACGGCCGGCCCTGGACGGCGGCGCACACGCTGAAGAACGTCGTGCTCGCGTTGACCCACCTCGACGGCAGGCGTGAGCTGGTCGTCGTGGGGCTCCCCGGAGACCGCGAGGTCGACCTCAAGCGCGCCGAGGTGGCGTTCGCGCCCGCCCAGATCGACGCGGCCACCGAGGAGGACTTCAGGGCCCATGCGGGGCTGGTCAAGGGCTACATCGGCCCCTGGTCGCCCCTGGGCGCGGTGCTGGGGGAGGAGTCCGCCACCGGCATCCGGTATGTGGTCGACCCGCGGGTGGTGGACGGTTCAGGGTGGATCACCGGCGCGAATCTCGAAGGCAAGCACGTCTTCGGTCTGGTCGCCGGGCGCGACTTCGCCTGGGACGGAGTGGTGGAGGTCGCCGACGTGAAGCCGGGCGACGCCGCCCCCGACGGCTCAGGGCCGGTCGAACTGGCGCGTGGCATGGAGATCGGCCACGTCTTCCAGCTGGGCCGCAAGTACGCCGAGGCGCTCGGACTGAAGGTGCTCGATGAGAACGGCAAGCTCGTCACGGTCACCATGGGCTCGTACGGTATCGGCGTGACGCGCATCCTCGCGATCATCGCCGAGGAGAACAACGACGATCGGGGCCTCATCTGGCCCGAATCCGTCGCTCCGTTCGACGTGCACGTGGTCGCGGCCGGCAGGGACGAGCTGGCCTACGAGGTCGCCGAGGACGTCGTCGGGCAGCTCGAGGACGCCCGCCTCGACGTGCTCTACGACGACCGCCCCAAGGTCTCACCGGGAGTGAAGTTCGGCGACGCCGAGCTGATCGGTGTGCCGCGGGTGCTCGTGGTCGGACGCGGGGCGGCGCAGGGCGAGGTCGAGCTGTGGAACCGGCGCACGGGCGACCGGCGCACCCTGCCAGTGGCGGAGGCGGTCGCCGAGCTCACCGCCTGAGGCCGCGGCAGGCCGTGGCAGGCAGGGGCAGGCCGTGGCAGGCGCCGGCGGGCTGCGTCAGGCGGCGGCGGCGTCGTCGCCGGCGATCTCCACGTGGATGCGGCGGAGGTCCTCTACGAGGGAACCGATCAGCACCCAGTGGCGCGGATCCGGTGTCACGACGGTCAGTGGGGCGGTGAGCACCGGCAGCCCGGCCGTCTCTGTGCCCGGTTCGGCGACGGCTTCGCCCGGGTCGCGCGCGAGGAGCCGCAGGTCGTGGGCGGCGCGGTGCAGCTCGTCGGCGATGGCACGGATGGTCGGCTCGCCGGCGAGGCTGTCGTCGTAGTGGTCGTGGTACGCCCGCGTCATCCCGAGCGTGCGGTTGATCAGGGGGCGCAGGCTCTCGAAGAGCTCCTGGTCGTGATCGAGGAAAGCGCGGTGACGTCGCTGTCGCGGGTTGAGCGACAGGCTTTCGTTCGCCGCAGTCAGAGCGGTCTGGGCCTTGACCTCCATCGGCCGCAGCAGGCGCGCCTCGATGAGGAGCGCATCCAGCTCCGCTCGGGTGTGCCCCGTCGTGAGCGCGTTCGCCAGCCGGTCCAGGGTGGACGCGATCTCGACCCCCAGAGCGAGGACGGCCTGGCGTGCGGGTGCGGTGAGCACGGGCGGCACGACGGCCACGTTGATCACCACCCCGATGGCGGCGCCGATCACGGTCTCGACGATGCGGGCGACCGCGTACTGCGGGTCGGACGCGCCGATCGCGAGCACCAGCATCGCCGTGATGGGCACCTGGTTGGCGGTGCCCGGCGTCAGCTTCAGCGCCCAGGCGAGCAGCACGGAGACCACGACGGCGAGGAGCACGATCCAGCTGTTCGTTCCGAAGGCTGCGCCGATCAGGTACGCGATGACGACGCCGACGATCACGCCGAGCGACCGCTCCACCGCGCGTCCCACCGACTGATTGACACTCGGCTGCACGACCAGCAGTGCGGCGATCGTGGCGAAGATCGGGAGCTCGCCGTGCACGAAGATCGTGGCGACCGTCCACGCCAGGATCATCGCCGCGGCGGTCTTCACCACCTGGAGGAGCGGGGCGCGGGTGCTCGTCCGGATGGTGGCGGGAATGGCGATGCCGGCGGAGAGTCGACGTCTGGACGAGCGGGTGCGTGCCACGCCTCAACGCTACCCGGCTACGTCCGTGCGGATTTCACACCGGCGTAGCGGGTGTATTCGCGTGCCAATCGCTCCAGGCGCGCGGTCCGCGCCGCGCTCAGCGGCTCGAACGGCTGCGGCACCACCCGGGAGCCGTCTCGGCGCCAGGTGCCGACGACCCGCCCACCGGCGACGATGACCGGCTGGAAGACGCCGTTGCCGCCGGGGACGATCAGCTCGGCGTGCTCGTCGTCGAGGATGGGCGAGCGGACCTGGTACCCGAGCAGGTATTCGTCGAACGCCGGCAGCAGGTGCACGGCATCCTTTTCGCTGCGGGAGGCGGGCATCCGTGCAGCGCGATCCGCGAGTTCGGCGGTCAGGACGTACTCCACGCCGTCCACCTCCATCGTCGTCAGCGCGTCTCCGAGCACCGCGCGTGCCGTCTTCGCCGCGGAGACCGTGCCCTTGATCCACCAGACGAAATCACGCAGGGTCGCGGGCCCATGCCCCTGCAGATACCGGAGAAGGAACCGCGCGATCGCTTCGTCGGGCTCCAGCGGAGGCGGAGGAGGAGCCCATTCGTCCAGCAGCACGAGTGCCTGCGTCGCGTTGCCGTTGCCGACCCGGACCACCGGGCCCCAGCACAGCAGACCGGTCTGCGCGAGGAAGTAGATCAGGTGGTAGCCGCGTTGTCCGGTGGTGACGATGCCGGCCTCCTCCCACAGCCGCATCAGCTCCGTGCGGTCGATGCTGTTGCCGCCGGCGAGCGCGGTCGTGACGACCTCCGCAGCGTGGGCGAAGTCCGCGGCCTCGAGACCGAGCTGCTCCTGACGTCGCCCGAGCCCGGCCACGAGGCGCTCCATGGTGACCGAGAGCATCCACCGCAGATCCTCCGGCGGGACGAAGTGCAGGGTGCCGCGCATCGGCCAGGAGCGGATCACCCGGCCTGCGTCGAGGTCGGCCAGGACGTCGGCATGCGTCGCACCGGTCGTCCGCAGGGCGAGAGCCCAGCATCCCGCGGCGAAGTCCTGGCCCTGGACCGCCAGCATCCGGCGCACAGCGGACGCCGCGTCCGGCTCGCGAGGGCCGTCGATCGCGTGGGCGAGGCGCCTCAGGCGGAGCAGGTCGGATCGGCTGGCGGGCATGGCACCAGCCTGCCAGCAACCGCCGACATCCGCCGGTAACGAGAGGCGGTGGCTAGAACAGTTCGAGCTCGGTGAGCTGCTCGCTGATGCCGGCGCCGTCCGGGGCATACACCCACGGCCTCCCGGAGAGCTCGCGGTGCTTGTCGGCCTTCGACCGGCCGCCGGCCAGCACCGCCTCGCCGCTGGAGAGCTGGCGGATGGCGACGGCCGCCACATTCTCCGGGTGCTCCATCGTGAACTCGCCGTACAGGTCTTCGTCGTGCTGCCCGTCGTCGCCGATGAGCAGCCACCGGAGACCGGGGAACTCCTCCGCGAGCCGGGCCAGGCTGGTGCGCTTGTGCTCGGTCCCGCTTCGGAACCAGCGGTCGTGCGTCGGCCCCCAGTCGGTGAGCAGCAGCGGGCCGGCAGGGAAGAGGTTCCGCGAGAGGAAGCGCGAGAGCGTCGGTGCGACGTTCCAGGCGCCGGTCGACAGGTAGATGACAGGGGCGCCGGGATGGGCGGACGCCAGCCGTTCGAGCAGCACCGACATCCCGGGCGTCGGCACGCGGGCGTGCTCGTCCAGGACGAACGTGTTCCAGGCGGCGAGGAGCGGCCGCGGAAGCGCGGTCACCATGACCGTGTCGTCCACATCCGAGATGATGCCGAACGTCGCCTTGGGGTCGACGATGTACACGGGCGCCTCGAAGACCCGGGACGAGTCCGAGGTGGACAGCTTGATCGTGTGCCAGCCGGGAGTGAGCTGCACCGGGATGACGGTGTCGATCACACCGCCCCGGTCGGTCACCACCTCGTGCCGGTCGCCTTCGACCTCCACGGTCACGGTCGTCTGCGCGAGCGGCACGCTGACGAACGACCGCCAGCCGCGGACGGACTCCTCGCGTTTGCGGTGGAGCCGCTCCGCCCGGCTGCCCGGGCGTGGGTCCTTCGCGAGCACGACGCGGCCGAGGATCCGCACCCAGCTCGGCGAGCCGTAGCCGGTGTACGGGACGACCGTGGCGAGGAATCCGCGCTTCCGGGCCCGCCGGGCGCGGAACTCGTGGAAGGCGTCCTCCATGCGCGCCGCTCGGTGCATGATCGGCTCGACCGCTGCGGCGCGACGGGCGACGGGGTCGCCGGAGACGGGCTCGGGGCGCGATTCGGGAGAGAGCATTGACGTCATTTTCTCATGGAGTGAACGTGCGCACGAATGCATCCCCCAGATCTGGGGGCCCCTTTCTGCGGCGCGTCGAAAGCAATGCCCAGCGGAAGTGAGGTTTCCACGATTATGATCTCGGGTAGCGCGATGGTGATCCCATCGCCGGGCTGGGGACCCGCAACACCGCCTTGTTCGAGAAAGAAGGAGCATCCCTCGTGCCCATCAATGATCTGGTCACCGGTCAGAACACCGTCGGAGCGCCGCTCGTGCGCACGGAACCGATCCAGGAGCGCAGTGCCGCGCGGATCGATGCCCTGCTCGACGCCGCCGCCGAAGTGGTCGACGAGATCGGCTTCGATCGGCTCACCACCGCGATGGTGGCCGAGCGCGCCGGCGCATCCATCGGAACCGTGTACCGCTATTTCCCGGATCGCATCGTGCTCCTCCAAGCGCTGCGCGACCGCGCCCTGCTGCGCTACCGCCACTCGGTGGTCGAGGCCATCGACGCCCAGTCGCCGGAGCACTGGTGGAACGCCGTGGAGTGCGCCATCGACGCCTTCGTCGACATGTTCCGCACAGAGCCGGGCTTCCGCATCATCCGGTTCTCCGATGCCGAGCGCTCGGGGGTTCCCGAGGACGAGGTGGTGGCGACGTCGGGATTCGCGACCCAGTTCGCGCAGATCCTCTCCGACGAGTACGGGCTTCCGGCGGGGCAGGACCTGGCGTTCCGCCTCCAGGTCGTCGTCGAGATCATGGATTCTCTGATCAACCGCGCATTCGTGGAGGACCCGCACGGCGATGAGCGGTATATCGCAGAAGCGCGGACCGTCGCCAGGGAGTATCTCGAGCGGCGGTTCGGGCCGAAGGTCTGACCTCGGCGCCGGCCCCGGCGAATCTGCTTTCGGGTGGAATGTCGGTGGCGTGTGGCAGGTTGTTGTCAGCACGGACCCGCCACGGATCGGAAAGGGGGCCGGAATGCGACCGACCCTGCACGAGATAAAACGTCGGATTTCATTGCGCAATGCGGCCGACGCTGTTTGGCTGGGATCGATGATCCCCACGACGACAGGCCGCACGAGCGGTGATCGTGCGCGGCGTTCCGTGAGCGCAGCCGCCTCTGACGAGCGGGCGCTGGCGTGATCGAGTTCCGCGACGTGACCAAGCGCTTCCCCGACGGGACGCTGGCCGTCGACGACTTCTCGCTGGTCGTCCCGTCGCGGCGGATCACCGTGCTGGTGGGCTCCTCGGGCAGCGGGAAGACGACGATCCTGCGGATGATCAACCGCATGGTCGATCCGACCTCCGGCCGGATCGAGATCGACGGCGAGGATGTGCTCTCCCTCAAGCCCGTCGCTCTGCGGCGCTCGATCGGCTACGTCATGCAGAACTCGGGGCTCCTGCCGCACCGCAAGGTCGTGGACAACATCGCGACCGTGCCTCTGCTGAAAGGCGTGTCGAAGAAGGATGCGCGGGAGCGCGCACTGGAGTTGATGGACACGGTGGGGCTGGAGCGCTCGCTGGCCGACCGCTACCCGAGCCAGCTCTCCGGCGGCCAGCAGCAGCGCGTCGGGGTGGCACGCGGCCTCGCCGTCGACCCGAACATCCTGCTGATGGACGAGCCGTTCGGTGCCGTCGACCCGATCGTCCGCGAAGATCTCCAGCAGGAGCTGCTCCGGCTGCAGCGCGAGCTGGGCAAGACGGTGGTGTTCGTGACCCACGACATCGACGAGGCGTTCAAGCTCGGCGACCAGGTGGTGATCTTCCGGAAGGGCGGCATCGTCGCCCAGAAGGGCACGCCGTCCGAGATCCTGGCCGACCCGGCCGACGAGTTCGTCGCATCGTTCATCGGCGCCGATCGAGGCCGACGTGCGTTGCACGTCGAGGAGACGCCCACCGGATCGGTGCTCGTCGACAGTGACGGCCGTCCCGCGGGCGTCCTCTCCGGCTCGCCGCGTGGCGCCGGATCCTCCGAGGCAAAGGCCGCGACCGTTTCGGTCGCGGGTGCTCCGGCGCAGGGTGAGGACGCGCCGTGAGCTTTCTGTGGTCGAACTTCGGCCAGGTCTGGAATCTCACGCTCTCGCACGTGTGGCTCAGCGCGCTCCCGATCGTCATCGGTTTCGTCGTCTCGCTGCCCATCGGCTGGGTCGCGAACCGCTACCGGCTGACGCGTGCGGCGCTGCTCACGATCGGCGGCATCCTGTACGCGATCCCGTCGCTCCCGCTGTTCTTCGCGATGCCCGCGCTGATCGGTACCCAGATCCTGTCGCCTCTGAACGTAATCGTCGCGCTGAGCATCTACGCACTGGCGCTCATGGTGCGGACGACGGCGGATGCGCTGGCGTCCGTACCGGGTGACGTACTGCAGTCAGCGACCGCCGTCGGATTCTCGGCCTGGCGACGGTTCTGGACGGTCGAGCTCCCGCTGGCGGGTCCCGTCCTGCTCGCCGGGTTGCGCGTGGTCTCGGTCAGCACCGTGAGCCTCGTGAGCGTCGGAGCGCTGCTCGGCGTGCCGAACCTCGGGCAGCTGTTCACCGCCGGACTCAACGGGTACTACCCGGAGGAGGTCGCGGTCGGCATCGTGATGATCATGCTGCTGGCCCTCGTGTTCGACCTGATCCTCGTCGGGCTCGGACGCCTGCTGATGCCGTGGACGAGTGCCGACCGCCGTGCCCGCCGGCTCAGTCGCCGAGCGGCGATGAGGGCGGTGACCGGCGCATGAGCTACATCCTCGCCGCCTTCGGCTGGATCTTCGACCCGGTGAACTGGGCGGGAGCCAGCGGCATCCCCACGCGGATCGGCGAACACGTCGTGTACTCGCTGCTGACGCTGCTGCTCGCCTGCGCGATCGCTCTGCCGATCGGTTTCGCCATCGGTCACAGCGGTCGGCTCCGGGGCCTCGCCGTGGGACTGTCCGGGGCGCTCCGCGCGCTCCCGACCCTCGGACTCGTCGTCTATCTGGCTCTCATCACGACGAACCTGTCCATCGGCCCTCCGCTGATCGCACTGACCATCCTGGCGATTCCGCCGGTGCTCGCCGGCGCCTACTCCGGACTGGAATCGGTCGACCGCGCACCGATCGACGCCGCACGAGCGATCGGCATGACCGGCTGGCAGGTCTTCACCAAGGTGGAGTTGCCCCTCGCGCTGCCGCTGGTGATCGGCGGTATCCGGTCAGGAGCCCTCCAGGTGATCGCCACGTGGACGGTCGCGGCGATCCTTCCCGTCGGCGGTCTCGGGCGGTTCCTGTTCGATGGGATCGCCATCCAGAACTACCCGGAGATGCTCGGCGGCTCGATCATCGTCATCGTGCTCGCCCTGGTGTCCGACGGGCTGTTCGCCCTGGCACAGAAGCTGGTCGTGCCACGCGGCGTCACCGCCGGGCGGGTTCGCGACACGACCGAGGGGGAGGCCCGGCGTTCCGGGCGCGCCTCCGCGCCCGAGGGCGCTCCCACCACCTGACCTGTCCCACTTCCACAGCAGTTCCACCTCAACCCATGCACATCGAGAGATCGAAGAGAAGAGAGATCATGTTCGCATCGAAGAAGAGCCGCCTCGCGGCCGGCGTCCTGGCCGCCGGGGCGCTGCTCGCCCTCAGCGCCTGCTCGTCCGGGGGCGGCGCCTTCAGCACCAGCTCGGCATCGTCCTCCAGCGACTCCGTCACCGTCGGCTCGGCCGCGTTCGGCGAGTCCGAGATCCTCATGCAGATCTACGGCCAGGCCCTCGCGGCGAACGGCGTGAAGGTCGACTACAAGCCGAGCATCGGCCAGCGCGACGTCTACCTGAAGGCGCTCCAGGACGGGTCCATCGACCTGATCCCCGAGTACACCGGCAACCTCCTCCAGTTCTACGACAAGAACAGCACCGCGACCTCCAGCGACGACGTCTACGCCGGTCTCGGCACAGCGTTGCCGAAGGGCTACGAGGTGCTCGACCAGTCCCAGGCACAGGACGCCGACTCGTACAACGTGACCAAGGCGTTCTCCGAGAAGTGGAAGGTCACCAGCCTCGATGACCTCAAGAAGGTCAGCGAGCCGTTGACGGTCGGCGCCAACCCGGAGTTCCAGACGCGGCCCTACGGCATCCCGGGCCTCAAGTCGGCCTACGGCGTGACCGCGACGCTGAAGCCGATCAGTGACTCTGGCGGCCCGCTGACCGTCGCAGCGCTGAAGAACGGGGATGTGCAGCTGGCGGACATCTACACGACGACTCCGGCGATCAAGGACAACGACTTCGTCACCCTGAAGGACCCGAAGCACCTGATCGCCGCACAGAACATCGTGCCGCTGATCAACACGTCGAAGGCCTCGGCGAAGGTCAAGGACATCCTGAACAAGGTCTCGAAGGAGCTCACCACGACGGACCTCATCGACATGAACGGTGAGAACCAGGGCGCGAGCAAGACCCAGCCCGACGCGGTCGCCAAGAAGTGGCTGCAGGACCACCCGATCAAGTGACGACGGCCGGGTAGGCGACTACCCGGCTCCAGGAAGCGGCGGCTCGGTGTCCCGGGCCGCCGCTTCGCTGTCCGGGCCGCGTCAGCTGACGAGCACGACCACCGGCGGAACCACGACGAGCAGCACGGTCACGAGCACCACCGTCACACGAAGCGCCGGGCCGACCATGCGGTGGCGGTCGGTGAGGCGTTCCTCGCGGGCGAGCAAGGCGGCTCGGCGTTGCTCCGGCGTCCGCCGGTCCTTGGGCGCCCCGAGCGCGGCCCCGGCAGGTCCCGTCTCGTCGACCAGCCGGATCGCCTCGGCGAGCACGGCATCCCCGGATACGCGCCTCGCCGTGTCGTCGGCGAGCATCTCCAGCAGCAGGGCCACCGCATCCTGCGCCCGGGTCGCGATGGGGAACCACAGGAGCGAGCGCTTCCACGACCGGAACGCGTCCAGCAGCAGGTGATGCTTCTGCCGCAGGTGGGCTCGCTCGTGGGCGACCACCGCATCCAGCTGGGCGGGAGAGAGCAGCGCGATCATCCCTTCGGACAGCACGGTGACGCTGCGCGCGCCGGGAAGGCAGTAGGCGGCCGGGGCAGGGTGGTCGATCACTCGCGTGCTGGGCGCGTCGGGCAGCGGGGAGGAGAGCAGCCGCAGCAGCTCCATGTGCCGATGACGCTGATTGCGGCTGCGCACCGACGTGAGCGCCAGGTTGAGCAGCAGGTGGGCTGTGAGCAGGATGGCGGCGCTCAGCAGGAACGCGTTCAGCAGGCTCGCGTCGGCAGGCAGCGGTCCCAGGAAGAGGGACGACGCGGCTCGGCCGATCCGGTTCCACAGGTCGTCCCCGAACGGCTGGAGGCCGGCGAGCAGCAGCGAGCCGATCATGGAGATCCCTCCGGCGAGGGCGATGGACTGCCAGAGGGCCACGGCGAGCACGGGCGCGGCCGACGGCCACTTGGCCCGGGCGAGCAGCAGGGGGACGGGCCACGCGAGGGCGACCGCGAGGGCGCCGAGGAAGATCGCTCCGGCGAGTCCCGCGCCGGGATCGCTGCTCACACGCTGCGCGCGTCGAGCAGGCGGCGCAGCACCTCGGCCTCGGACTCGTCCACGGACCCGACGAAGTAGGCGAGCGCCTCCGTGCGATCGGAGGACGACTCGAGCACCTCGCGCATGAGGTCGGCGACATGGCCGGCGCGCGTGAGGGCTGCGGAGTACAGGTGCGGGCGTGCATCGCGGTCCCGTGCGACGAATCCCTTCGCCTCCAGGCGGGAGAGCACGGTGAGGATCGTGGTGAGCGCGGGCGCTTTTCCCCCGCGGGCGGCGGTCAGTTTGTCGCGCAGCTCGCCGGCCGTGATGGAGGCGTCCCCGTCCCACAGGGCGTCCATCACTGCCCGTTCCAGTTCTCCGAGATTGGCCACGGATCCAGGGTAGCGCGATTCGGCTGCAAATGTTCTACACTTCGTAGAAGGTTAGTTCTACACTGTGTAGAAGAGACGGAAAGTTGTACGGCAAGACGGAAAGGAATGTTCGTGCACGAGCTGCTGGACCCCCTCCTGCTGGCGCGCTGGCAGTTCGGACTCACCACGATCTACCATTTCCTGTTCGTCCCGCTGACCATCGGGCTGGTCACCTGCACCGCCATCTTCCAGACGGCCTGGTACCGGACGGCGAAGCCGCACTACCTGCAGCTGACGCACTTCTTCGGAAAGATCTTCCTGATCAACTTCGCGATGGGAGTGGTCACCGGCATCGTGCAGGAGTTCCAGTTCGGCATGAACTGGTCCAACTACTCGCGGTTCGTCGGCGACATCTTCGGAGCGCCCCTGGCTCTGGAGGGACTGCTCGCGTTCTTCCTGGAGGCGACCTTCATCGGGCTCTGGATCTTCGGCTGGGACCGCCTCCCGAAAGGTGTGCATCTGGCCACGATCTGGGTGGTGTCCGTGGGCAGCATCCTCTCGGCGTACTTCATCCTCGCCGGGAATGCGTTCATGCAGAACCCGGTCGGGTTCCACCTCGACGCCGTGAGGGGCCGAGCCGAGCTCACCGACCTCTGGGCGGTGCTCACGAACAAGGTCGCGCTGGCCGCGTTCCCGCACACGATCTTCGGCTGCTTCATGGTCTCGGCGGGTCTCATCATCTCCGTGGCGGCCTGGCATCTGTCACGCAACCGGCACCTCGACACGATGCGACCGGCGCTCAAATTCGGTCTCTGGTTGATGGTCGGGGCCGGCATCGGCACGGTCCTCAGCGGAGACCAGCTGGGGCTTGCGATGGTCGAGACCCAGCCGATGAAGATGGCGGCGGCGGAGGCCCTCTACAAGACGTCGACCGGCGCGGACGCGTCGTTCTCGATCTTCACCCTGGGCACGCCGGACGGCGTCAGCGAGCTGTTCTCCATCCGCATCCCGTACCTGCTGTCGTTCCTGTCGACGCACACGCTGAACGGCACGGTCGAGGGCATCAACGACCTGCAAGCGCAATACACGCACCTGTACGGCCCCGGCGACTACACGCCGGTCATCTGGGTGACCTACTGGGCCTTCCGCTGGATGATCGGGCTCGGGATGCTGCACGTGCTGATCGCGCTGGCCGGTCTCTGGCTGACGCGGAAGGGCCGGATGCCGACCCGCGTCTGGCAGTGGAAGCTCGCGATCTGGGCGATGCCGCTGTCCCTTATGGCGATGATCGTCGGCTGGATCTTCACCGAGATGGGCCGCCAGCCGTGGATCGTGTTCAGCCTGATGAAGACGGCCGACGCTGTCTCGCCCGGGACGACCGGCCTCGATGTGCTGATCTCGCTGCTCGCCTTCACCGCGATCTACGGAACTCTCGCGGTCGTCGAGTTCCGGCTCATCAAGCGCGCCGCGCAGAAGGGTCCCGAACCCGCGAGCGCGCACCTGGATGAGGCGGGCGAGCCCATCCCCGTCACGACGGTCTATTAGGAGGAGCAGGGCAATGGATCTCGCAGTTCTCTGGTTCGGCATCGTCGCCTTCTTCTTCGTCGGCTACTTCGTGCTCGACGGCTTCGATTTCGGCGTCGGCATGTCGCTGCCGTTCCTCGGGCGCGACGACATCGACCGCCGGGTGCTGATCACCACCATCGGGCCGGTCTGGGACCTGAACGAGACGTGGGTCATCGTCGCCGGCGCGGTGCTGTTCGCAGCCTTCCCGGAGTGGTACGCGACGCTGTTCAGCGGGTTCTATCTGGTGCTGCTGGCGATCCTGCTCGCGCTGATCGCCCGCGGCGTGTCGTTCGAGTACCGTCACCAGCGGGACGACGCGCGCTGGAAGAAGCGTTTCGACCGGATGATCATGATCGGCTCGGCGGTACCCGCATTCCTCTGGGGCGTCGCGTTCGCCAACATCGTTCAGGGCGTCGCTCTGGATGCGCACCACGACTACACGGGGACGCTCTTCGACCTGTTCAACGTGTACTCCCTGCTCGGCGGGCTGACGACGCTGCTGCTGTTCTTCACGCACGGCGTGGTCTTCGTGTCGCTGAAGACGGACGGCGACCTCCGGCTGCGGGCACGGCGCCTGGCCGCGCGTTCGGGAGCCGTGACGATCGCGGTGGCCGCTGCCTTCCTCGCGTGGACGGGGATCGCGCACTTCTCGGTGGTGTTCCTGGTGCTCGCGGTGTCCGCTGCCGTCGCGCTGGTCGCATCCTGGATCGCCAACCTCCGGGGAGCCGAGGGCTGGTCCTTCGGCTTCATGGCGGCGACCATCGCGCTGGCCGTCGCGTCGCTGTTCGCCGCGCTGTTCCCGGACGTCATGCCCTCGTCGCCGGACCCGCAGAACAGTCTGACGATCGCGAACGCGTCGAGCTCCGCGATGACGCTCGGCATCCTGACGTGGGTCGGCGTCATCTTCATCCCGCTCATCCTCGTGTACCAGGCGTGGACGTACTGGATCTTCCGCAAGCGCGTCACGCGCGACCACGTCCCGCAAGGGCCGCAGGGCCCGCACAGGACGCAGGGCCCGCAGGCGGCGCCGGGGGATGCGGCGGCTGCAGGCGATGCAGAGCGGGCACTGCGGGCCTGAGATGCGACCGCTCGATCCCCGCCTTCTCCGCTACGCCTCGGCAACACGGGGGACCCTCGCCGTCGGGGCGATCCTGGCGGTGCTGCAGACGTTCGCCGCGATCGCGTTCGCCGCGCTGATCACAGAGCTGATCGTCCGGGCGATCGCGGGCGCCCCCGTCGTCTCCCTGGCCGGGATGTTCGCCCAGCTCGGCGTCGTCGTGATCATCCGCGCCGTCCTGCTCTGGGCGATCGACGTTGTGTCCGCCCGGGGCGGCGCGCGCGCGGTCGGGCAGCTCCGGGAGCGGCTCGTCGCGGCGGTCGGGCGCCTGGGACCGGGGTGGGTCGCCCGGCGCAATGCGGCGGAGGTCACGCTGATCGCCGGGCACGGCATGGAGGCGCTCGACCCGTACTTCGCGAAGTACCTTCCGCAGCTCATCGGCACGGCCGTTGCCACACCGCTCCTCGTGCTGACGATCGGCTGGCGGGACCTCACCAGCGGCATCGTCCTCGTCGTCACCCTGCCGCTCATCCCGGTCTTCATGGTGCTCGTCGGCTGGGCCACCCAGGCTGCCCAGAAGCGGCAGTGGCGGGCGCTCTCCGCGCTGTCGAGCGGATTCCTGGATGTGGTGGCCGGGCTCTCGACGCTGAAGCTCTTCGGGCGTCAGCACCGGCAGCAGGCGCGCATCCAGCAGGTGAGCGAGCAGTACCGGGTGCACACCATCCGCGTGCTGCGGATGTCGTTCCTCTCCGGGTTCGTGCTGGAGCTCGTTGCGAGCCTGTCGGTCGCCGTGATCGCGGTGACGATCGGCCTGCGGCTGCTCGGAGGGTCGCTGGACCTCTCCGTGGGGCTGTTCGTGCTGCTGCTCGCGCCGGAGGCGTTCTTGCCGCTGCGCAATGTGGGCGCGAGCTATCACGCTGCGGCGGAGGGGGTCGAGGCTGCGTCGAACGCGTTCTCGGTGATCGAGGCTGCCGAGGGAGCGGATGCGCCGCTCGGGTCTCCGGCCGCGGCTGATTCCTCGAGAGGCGTCGATCGGTCGCCGGTTCGGGATATGGCCGGCGCTGAGCGCGATCGCGGGCTGGAGTTCGAGGACGTGAGCATCGCCTACGACGAACGCGTCGTCGTCGACGGGTTCAGTGCCAGGGTGCGGCTCGGTGAGGTCGCCGTGCTGCAGGCGCCCAGCGGGACGGGGAAGTCGAGCCTGGTCGCCGGCGTGCTCGGGTTCGTGCCCGTGGGGGGGCGCATCCACGTCGGTGGTCGCGCGGACGCGGTCGGGAGACGGGAGGCGACCGCCTGGGCAGGGCAGCGACCGGGCCTTCTGGCGGGAACGATCGCCGAGAACGTCGCGCTCGGCGATGCCTTGCCGGACGCGGAGCGGGTGGCGGCGGCTCTGCGCGATGCGGCTGCGGGCGAGCTGGACCCGCAGGGGTCGGTTGGGCCCGGGGGAACGGGGCTGTCGGGCGGGCAGGCGCAACGCGTAGCAGTCGCGCGGGCGCTGTACCGGCTGCGTTCCCGAGACTGCTCGGTGCTCATCCTGGACGAGCCCACCTCAGCGCTGGACGCGGCGACCGAGCGGAGGCTGCTGGAATCGCTCCGTGCGGTCGCTGCGGATGGGGTGGCGGTGCTGGTGGTCAGCCACCGGACGGCCGTGGCGGAGTGGGCGGATGTCGTTCTCACGCTTCCGGCCGTATCCGCAGAAGCGTCGGATACGAGCCTGGTGACGCGGCGGGAGGTCGCCCGTGTCGGTTGAGGCCATACGTGGCGAAGTGCCCACGGCGACCGCGTGGCCGGCCGCCGACGGGGCCGAGGTCCGCCGCATCCTGCGTCTGGCGATCCCGCAGGCGAAGGGATTGTGGGCGGCGATCGCCCTCGGCGCGTTGAGCGGCGGAAGCGCTGTCGCCCTGCTCGGCGTGTCGGCGTGGTTGATCACGCGCGCGTCCGAGCAGCCCGCCATGATGTACCTCTCGGCGGCCGTGGTCGGCGTTCGCGCTTTCGCCCTGGGACGTGCGTTCTTCCGCTACCTGGAGCGGCTGGCCGGACATGACGCGGCTTTCCGCCAGCTCGGGACGGTCCGCTCGCGCCTCTACGCCCGCCTCGAGCCACTCGCGCCGGATGGTCTGCGCGGCGTCCGGTCCGGCGACCTGCTGGCGCGGCTCGCCGACGATGTCGACGGGTTGCAGGACCTCCCGTTGCGCGTCATCCAGCCGCTGGTCAGCGCGGGCGTCGTCGCTCTGGGGAGCGTCGTCGTCGCGTTCCTGGTGCTGCCGGCCGCCGGAGTGATCCTCCTGCTGACGCTGGCGGTCGCGGTCCTCGCCGGCGCCCGGGTGAACGGCTGGGCCGCAGACGCCGCCGAACGACGGATCGCTCCACTCCGCTCCGCGCTGTACGACGCGGTCCATTCCGTGGTGAGCGAGCTGGACGTCCTGACCGCTTTCGGTGCCCTGGCAGCGGCGCAGGAGCGCGTGCGGCAGGCGAGCGACCGGCTCACGGCCGCCCTTCGGACCCGCGCCACCGGAATCGGGCTCACCGCCGGCGCGGTGTCGCTGCTCGCGGGTGCGGCCGTCTTCCTCGGGCTGGCCGTCGGGATCCCGGCATTCGGATCCGTCGAGGTGGATGCGCCGACGCTGACCGTGATCGCGCTGCTCCCACTGGCCGTCTTCGAGGTGTTCGGCACGGTTCCGCTGGCTTTCGGCGCGTGGACGCGCGTGCGTTCGAGCGCCGGGCGGATCGCCTCGGCTGTTCCGGCGACCCTGCCGGAGGGGATCCCCGTGGATGCGCCGGGCGCCGCATCCACTCTCGCCCTCCGGGGAGCTCCCGACGTACGCCTCGACGGCGTCTCGGCTCGCTGGCCGGGAGAGCCGTTCCCGGTGCTGCACGACATCACCCTGCGGTTGCGGCCCGGTGAGCGTGTCGTGCTGACCGGGCCCACCGGTGCTGGAAAGACGGCGCTCGCCCATGTCCTCACGCGGCTGATCGAGCACACGGGCGACTACCGGTTGGACGGCGTGCCGGTGCGGCAGGTGAAGCAGGACGCGGTGCGGGAGGTGGTCGGGCTGGTCGAGCAGCGTCCGCACCTCTTCGACTCGGATCTCCGGCAGAACCTGCTCTTCGCGAAGGACACCGCGTCGGACGACGAGCTGCTCGACGTGCTCGGCCGCGTGGGACTCCGGGAATGGGCCGTCGAGCGCGGCGGCCTGTCGGCACCGGTCGGCGAGCGCGGAGCGCTGGTGTCCGGCGGGCAGGCGCAGCGGATCGCGCTCGCGCGCGCGCTGCTGGCGGACTTCCCCGTGCTCGTGGTCGACGAGCCGACCGCGAACGTGGACGCAGCCGCCGCCGACGCGATCGTGCGCGACATCCTGGAGACGGCCGCGACGGACGGCCGCACCGTGCTGCTGATCTCGCACACCGACGTGCCCGCCGAGCTGGTCGACCGGGTGCTCCGCCTCGAGGTCGGCCACCTCGTCCCCGCCTGAGGCGTTCCGCCTCCGTGCCGCGCGTCCCGCGTCCCGCGTCCCGCGTTCTACGCCGAGGTGCTCGTAGTTGCACCCCTGGGCGGCGTGTCGCCTGCAACAACGAGCACTTCGGCAGCTCGCCCGCTTCGCCAGCTCGTGCACCGCGGCAGGTCGCGCACTCCGGTGTTCGGTGCCTTCGGCGACGAGGTGCTCGTAGTCGCACCCGTCCGCGGCGTGTCGGCTGCAACAACGAGCACTTCGGCAGCATCGCGCACCGCGGCAGGCCGCGTACTCCGGTGTTCGGTGCCTTCGGTGCCGAGGTGCTCGTAGTTGCAGCCCTGGGCGGCGTGTCGGCTGCAACAACGAGCACTTCGGCAGCTGGCGCTCTCGAGCCGGGCGCGCTTCTCGAGCGGGCGCTCCGGGGACGGGCGCTACCGCACAGGGCGGGCGAGGGCGGCGAAGCGCGCCCGCCACGCGTCCGTCCGCGCGGGGTCGAGCGCGAGCGCCGGACCGTCGACCCAGGCGGTGACCGCCCGGATGCCGTGCAGCGCGTTGACCGACCAGAGCACCGCACCATCCAACTCCGCAGGCCGCACCGCCTCCTCCTCGACCGGTACGCCGAGCGCCGCCGCGATCCCGCGTACGGTTCGTGCGGCGACGCTGTCCACCCGGGGCAGAGACAGTGGAGGCGCGAAGAGCGTCTCACCGCGCCACCAGAGGAGGGCCGTGGTCGCGCCGTCCGAGACGCGTCCGCCGTCGAGGATCACGGCCTCCTGCGCCCCGTGCCGCTGCGCGTGCTGCCGAAGCGCGCTGAGCCGGTCGATGTCCGGCCCTTTCAGGTGCGGCATGCGGCGCGGGTCGGTCTCGGCCATCGCCACGACGAGCGTGCTCGTCAGCGGGGGCGCCGTCCGGAGACGGAACCGCAGCCGCAGTGCGTCCCGCGCGCGCACCAGTTCGAACCGCGGAAACCAGGGTCCCTCCGAGGGGAGGGATGCGGTCCCCGCCTCCCAGAACGACTCCAGCTCGCGGCGGTCGGGGAAGCCCTGCTCGCGTGCGGTCTCCAGGAACCGCCCCCGGTGGAGGCCGAGCGCGAGCACCCGTCCGTCCCGCACGAGGAACGAGTCCGCCGCCAGCAGCTCCGTCTCGGCGAGCTCGCAGTCGTCGCGGATGCGCAACTCGCCGCCGGCCCAGTCGGCGAGGGTGCTGACCGGCTCAGTGCTGCGCGCGTCCATTCGCCTAGGCTAGCCCGGTGGTCCTCCCGCTTCGCGTGCATCCGCTCGACACCTGGGTCGACCCTGCGGACGCGTTCGTCATGCTCTTCGGCGGTTCGGACGTGGATGCCGCATGGCTCGACAGCGGACCGGAGGCGGTCGACGGCCGGTCCTTCATCGGGACGGGGACCATCTCGGCGACGTCCTCCGTCTCCGACGGAACGGTGACGATCGGGGGAGTGACCTCGCCCGGCGGAATCCTGGATGCGTTGCGCGACGATCTGACAGCACGGCGCCATCCCGAACCGTCCGGCAATCCCGTCGGATGGTGGGGCCGCTTCGGCTACGAAGCCGGCGCCGCGGCGGCCGGAGCCCCCGTCGCCGCATCCCCGGGGACGAAGCCGCCCGTCGATGCCGCGTTCCTCCTGGTGGACCGTCTCCTCACTTTCGATCACGCCGCCCGGTCCGTCGTCATCGTGGCCCCCGACGACGCGGCCGGCCACGCCTGGTCGGACAAGGTCGTCCGCACCCTCGCCAGCCCCGCCACCCGCGACTCGGCGCGCCTCTACGAGTCCGCCCACCCCGTCCCGGAAGCGACGGCCCGCTGGCGTCACGACGACACCGCTTACCTCTCCGCCATCGACGCCTGCCGGGCCGCCATCCGCGCCGGCGACGCGTACCAGCTCTGTCTCACCAACCAGGCCACCGCTCGCACCGGCGCCGACCCACTCGCCGTGCACCTGCGCCTGCGACGGGTGAGTCCGGCGCCGTACGGCGGGTTCCTCCGCATCGCGGGGGAGTCGCTGGTGAGCTCGTCGCCCGAGGAGTTCCTCCGGATGGACGCGCACGGACGGGTTCGCACCCGGCCGATCAAGGGCACGCGGCCACGTGGCGCGACGGTCGCCGCCGATCTCGAGCTCCGCGCCGAACTCGAGGCGAGCGAGAAGGAGCGCGCGGAGAACGTCATGATCGTCGATCTCATGCGCAACGACCTGGGGCGGGTCTGCGAGGTGGGATCCGTCGAAGTAAGCCACCTGCTCGCGGTCGAGAGCTACGCGCAGGTGCACCAGCTGGTGTCCACCGTCGAAGGACGGCTCCGGGCGGGACTCACGACGATGGATGCGGTGGCCGCGTGCTTCCCGGCCGGGTCGATGACGGGAGCGCCGAAGCTGAGCGCCATGCGCATCCTGCATCGGCTCGAGAACGGCGCGCGGGGCGCCTTCGCCGGATGCTTCGGATACCTCGCACTCGACGGCACGGCCGACCTCGCGATGGTGATCCGCAGCATCCATTTCGCCGACGGTGTCGCCACGATCGGCGCCGGTGGCGGGATCACCGCGCTCTCCGTTCCCGCAGAAGAGCTGGAGGAGGTGCGGGTGAAGGCCCGCGCGCTGTTCACCGCGGCCGGCCTCAGCGGCCGGACGGCCGGCCTTGCTGTCTGAGGGGCTCCGGCGAACTGGGGCGGGAACGGACGGGACGCGGCCGAGGTTTAGTACGCTGGGAGTCCGGGCGTCTCGTCGCCCGACACTCTTCCGTGCCGCCGAAATCCCAGCCGCGGCGCGAGGCAACCGAGATTGAGAGTCACGTGGCACACGAGCACGACGCAGCCGGCAGCACGACAGCGAGCATCCCCCAGCCGACCAGCACCCGAGCGACCGTAGAGCAGGCGCCGGGCGAGCAGTACGACTTCGGCGCCATTCAGGACAAGTGGCTTCCGATCTGGGATGAGCTGCGCCCCTTCGCGACCGATGACCCTGCGGACAAGCGGCCGCGCAAGTACATCCTCGACATGTTCCCGTACCCGTCCGGGGACCTGCACATGGGTCACGCCGAGGCGTATGCGCTCGGCGACGTCGTCGCGCGCTACTGGCGGCAGCAGGGCTTCAACGTGCTGCATCCGATCGGATGGGACGCTTTCGGCCTGCCCGCCGAGAACGCCGCGATCAAGCGGGGCCTCGACCCGCGCGGCTGGACGTACGACAACATCGCGCAGCAGAAGGCCAGCATGCGCCGCTACGCGCCCAGCTTCGACTGGGACCGCGTCCTGCAGACCTGTGACCCCGCGTACTACCGCTGGAACCAGTGGCTGTTCCTGAAGCTGTACGAGAAGGGCCTGGCGTACCGTAAGGCGAGCCAGGTCAACTGGTGCCCGTTCGACCAGACCGTCCTGGCGAACGAGCAGGTCGTGAACGGTCGCTGCGAGCGTTGCGACAACCTGGTCACCAAGAAGAAGCTGACGCAGTGGTACTTCCGCATCACCGACTACGCCGACCGCCTGCTGGACGACCTGAACCAGTTGGAGGGCGCCTGGCCCTCGAAGGTCATCTCGATGCAGCGCAACTGGATCGGGCGCTCCACCGGCGCGGATGTGACGTTCCGCATCGAGGACCGGGATGAGCCCGTGACCGTCTACACGACCCGCCCGGACACGCTGTAC
The DNA here is from genome assembly GCF_056755275.1 of Leifsonia sp. HAY1-4F. Lineage (NCBI taxonomy): Bacteria > Bacillati > Actinomycetota > Actinomycetes > Micrococcales > Microbacteriaceae > Leifsonia > Leifsonia sp. HAY1-4F. The sequence goes on along the minus strand of NZ_JBNDHX010000001.1, from coordinate 42,364 downwards.
GGCGTGACGTTCATGGTGGTCGCCCCCGACTCCGACCTGGCCGCCGAGCTCATCGAGGGTGCACGTCCCGAGGTCCGCAAGCGCTTCGACGACTATCTGGAGGTGGTGCGCGGCACCACCGAGATGGACCGGCTCAACACCGAGCGCGAGAAGACGGGCGTCTTCCTGGAGCGGCACGCCGTGAATCCGCTGACGGGGGAGCGCATCCCGATCTGGACTGCCGACTACGTGCTGAGCGACTACGGCCACGGCGCGATCATGGCCGTGCCGGCACACGACCAGCGCGACCTGGACTTCGCGCGCGCTTTCGACCTGCCGGTCCGCATCGTCGTGGACACCACGCAGCCCGTGACGGGCGCGATCCCGGTGATCCACACGGACCCGGAGACCGGTGAGCCGATCCTGCCCGAGGATGCGGCGCTCGAGAGCCCGGCCGAGACCGGTGTGGCGCTGACGGGCGAGGGGCGCCTGATCAACTCGGGACCGTTCGACGGCTTGAGCAAGTCGAATGCCATTCGTCGCGTGACGGAGGCGCTGCAGGCATCGAAGCTGGGGGCGCCGGCGAAGAACTTCCGCCTGCGTGACTGGCTGATCTCGCGCCAGCGCTACTGGGGCACGCCCATCCCGATCATCCACTGCGAGCAGTGCGGCGAGGTCCCGGTCCCGGAGTCGGAGCTGCCCGTGGAGCTGCCGCCCGCGGAAGGCCTGGACCTGCAGCCGAAGGGCACCAGCCCGCTGGGTGCGGCGACCGACTGGGTCAATGTCTCCTGCCCGAGCTGCGGCGGCCCGGCGAAGCGCGACACGGACACCATGGACACCTTCGTGGACAGCTCCTGGTACTTCCTGCGCTTCCTCTCGCCCCAGGACGACACGCAGGCGTTCGACCCGCGCGAGGCCGAGAAGTGGGCCCCGGTCGACCAGTACGTGGGCGGTGTGTCGCACGCCATCCTGCACCTGCTGTATGCGCGCTTCGTGACCAAGGTGCTGTTCGATCTGGGGTACATCAGCTTCACGGAGCCGTTCACGGCGCTGCTGAACCAGGGACTGGTGCTGATGGACGGGTCGGCGATGTCCAAGTCGCGCGGCAACCTGGTGAAGCTGTCCGAGCAGCTGGACGAGCACGGCGTGGATGCGGTGCGCCTGACGATGGCGTTCGCTGGACCGCCGGAGGACGACATCGACTGGGCGGACGTGTCGCCGTCGGGCAGCGCGAAGTTCCTGGCTCGCGCGTGGCGCATCGCGAACGACGTGACGAGCGCTCCGGACATCGTGTGGAAGACCGGTGACCCGGCCCTGCGTCGGATCACGCACCGGTTCCTGGCGGATGCGCCGGGCCTCGTGGAGTCGTTCAAGTTCAATGTCGTCGTCGCCCGGCTGATGGAGCTGGTCAACGCGACGCGCAAGGCGATCGACACCGGCGTGGGTCCCGCGGATGCCGCAGTGCGCGAGGCCGCCGAGGTGGTCACGATGGCGCTGAACCTGTTCGCCCCGTACACCGCCGAGGACATGTGGAGCAAGCTCGGCTACGAGCCGTCCGTCGCGCTGGCGCAGTGGCGGAAGCCCGACCCGACCCTGCTGATCGAGGAGTCCGTCACGGCGGTCGTGCAGGTCGACGGCAAGGTCCGCGACCGGCTCGACGTGTCGCCGAAGATCTCGTCCGACGAGCTCGAAGGGATCGCCCGCGGATTGGATGCGGTGCGCCGGTCGGTCGGCGACCGCGAGATCGTGAACGTGATCGTCCGCGCGCCGCGCCTGGTGAACATCGCCACGAGGCCGCGCGGCTGAGGTCGTGCGAGAGCGCCGGGTTGTCGTCCACAGCCCGGCGCTCTCGTTGTTTCTCCACTGATCCGTTCGTTTCCGGTCGTCCGATCGCCGTGATTCCTACCGTGGAGGGATGCGACACCACGCCGACCTCCCCGCCGTAGACCCGCCAGACGCGTCTCCCGACGGACGCGCATCCCGGCGTCTGCGCGTGGGTGTCGGTGCGGCGGTGGTGCTGCTCATCGCCGCCGCCGTGGTGGCCGTCCTCGTCTCCGCAACCGCGCAGCGGGGCACGTCGGTCGGGGTTCCGACGGGCTTCGGCCGTTCGTTCTCGCCGTCCGCGCCTACATCGGGCGTTCCGGTGCCGAGCGGCTCGCCCCGGGTAAGCGTTCTCGTGCATGTCACGGGCGCCGTTCGCAAACCGGGTCTTGTCTCACTCGGCCCGGGAGCGCGGGTCGTGGATGCGGTGGCCGCGGCGGGCGGAATGGCGGACGATGCGGACCCCGCGGCGATCAACCTCGCGCGACCGGTGGCCGACGGAGAGCAGCTGGTGGTCCGCCGGGTGGGGGAGTCGCCCGAGGGCGGCGCCGGGGTCACGGGCGCGGAAGGCTCCGGCGCGGCGCCGGTCGCTGGGCCCGTGAATCTCAACACGGCGAGCGCAGCCGAGCTGGAGACGCTGCCGCGCATCGGCCCCGCGCTTGCGCAACGCATCCTCGACTGGAGGCAGGCCAACGGCCGGTTCGCGCAGGCGTCGGACCTGTTGAAGGTCTCGGGTATCGGTCAGAAGTTGTTCGACGGCATCAAGGATCGGCTGGTGGTCTGATGCCGGACCTCCGGCTGGCACTCCCTGCGGTAGCAATGTGGATCGCGTGCGCCGTGCTGATCGGCGTGCCGCAGTTCGCATCCGTGGTCGCGATTCTCACCACGGTGGCCGCGGCGGGCACGCTCGCCGGCCTCGGCATCGTGTCCATCGCGTTGCGGCGTCGGCGGCTCGCTGCCTTCCTGCCGCTGATCGCAACGCTACTGGCAGCCATCGCCCTCGGATCGGCGATCGTGGCGGCGCGGGCTCCCGGCCGCCTCTCCGCCGGCCTGGACGCCGCGGCCGACCACTCCGATCAGGCGCAGGTGCTCGTTCGCGTGGAGAGGGCCCCGCAGCGGAGGGGCACCGGCTTCGGAGGAGATGCGCAATGGGCGCTCCGCGGCAGCACGGTCGGAGACGCGGCTTCGATCCCGGTGTCCGTCCAATTCGGCGGGAGCGAGCAGGAGGCGCGCGGCGACGCCCTGGGCGCCGTCCTCCGGGTCAGCGGTGCTGTGCAGCGGAACGAGCCAGGAGAGGCGACGAGCTACACGCTCCGTGCCAGCGGCCGGCACGCTGTCGCACTTGTCGAGGCGCCGCCGCCGTGGCTGTCGTGGGCGGCAGCCGTGCGAAGCGACTTCGCGGCAGCTGCGGCCACCACCGCCGGCGATGGCGGAGCGCTCCTTCCCGGTCTCGCCATCGGCGACGAGACGGCTGTCTCTGCGGAGTTGGACGCGGCGATGAAGGCCTCATCGCTCAGTCATCTCACGGCGGTGTCCGGCGCGAACTGCGCCCTCGTGATCGCGCTCGTCTTCGGTCTGGCGCGCCTCGTCGGGTTCGGCCGCCGCGCACGGGTCGTCGCCGCCGCTTTTGCTCTGCTGGGTTTCGTGGCGCTCGTCGGACCGGGCGCGAGTGTCATCCGGGCCGCCGCGATGGCGGCGGTGCTCCTCATCGGACTGGCGCGCGGGCGTCCGGCCGACGGCGTGCCGGCCCTGTCGCTCGCGCTGGTCGTGCTGGTGATCCACGATCCCTGGCTCGCCCGGGACTACGGTTTCGCGCTCTCCGCCCTGGCGACCGCAGGCCTGCTCGTGCTGGCCGGTCCGCTCGGCACGATGTTCGCCCGGTGGATGCCACGCTCGCTCGCGCTGGCGGTGGCCGTTCCCACCGCGGCTCAACTGGCGTGCCAGCCGGTCCTCATCCTGCTGACGCCGACGGTCCCTCTCCTCGGGATACCGGCGAATCTGCTGGCGGAGCCCGCCGCACCCCTGGCGACGGTGCTCGGGTGCCTGGCCTGCGCCGTGCTTCCGTGGGTGCCCGGCCTCGGCGATGCGCTCGTCCGGCTCGCGTGGATTCCGTCGGCCTGGATCGCACAGGTGGCCTCCTTCGCCAGCAGCCTGCCCGGTGTGGCACTTCCCTGGGCGCCGGGATTGCTCGGCGTCCTGTTGAGCGCCGGGATCCTCGTCGCCGTGGCCGTGCTCGTCCTGGCCAGGGCCGCGCCGCGCGCGGTGTCGGCGACGGCGATTGTGGCGCTCTGCGCGGGTGCCGTCGTCTACGTCGGCGCCCTGGGCGGAAGCGTCGCCGGCCGCGCCCTCGCAATCCCTGCCGATTGGCAGATAGCGGCCTGCGATGTCGGCCAGGGTGACGGACTGCTGCTGCGCGACGGGGATGCGGTCGGCATGATCGACGTCGGGCGGAAGCCGGAGCCGGCGGCCGCCTGCCTCGACCGCCTCGGCATCACCCGGCTGGAGTTCCTGCTCCTCACCCACTTCGACGCGGACCACGTCGGGGGAGTGGCCGGTGTCGCGTCCCGGGCACAGCGCGCCATCGTTCAACGCCCGGTGCGCGACGCCGACGAGCGGACCCTTGCCATCCTTCGCTCGGCCGGCGTTCCGATCGAGCAGGGCCACGCGGGACTCTCCGGCCATCTCGGAGAACTCAGCTGGCGGCTCCTCTGGCCGCCGGGGCCCGGCGAGACACCCGCAGGAATGGACACCGGCAACGCGGGCAGCCTCACGGTCGAGGCCGAGGGGAGGGGAATCCGCTCGATCTTCCTCGGTGACCTCGGAGAGGAGGCGCAGGACGCACTGCTCGCCACCGGCGCGGTCCGTCCGGTCGATCTGGTGAAAGTCGCCCATCACGGCTCGGCAGACCAGAGTCCGGCGTTCTATCGAGCGCTCGGCGCGCGCCTCGGGCTGATCTCCGTCGGCGTGAACAACGGCTACGGCCACCCGACCCGGCGTGTACTGCAGATCCTCAAGGACGACAGCACCGCGATGGCCCGCACCGACGAGCAGGGGCTGCTGCTCGTGTCGCCGGGGTCGCCGGGCATGAGTGTCTGGAGCGAACGGCAGGCCGCGGACACTGCCGGTGGTCGCCTCTATCCTGGATACGAACGAGGAGGAACGTGGCGACCAGAGGCAGCAGCAGAAGCGGTGCGTCCAAGACCCGCGCCACCGCAAGCGCGATCCCGCAGGTTCCGTGGAACCAGGTGCGTGCGGCACCTGTGGTTCTCGTCACCGGAGCGGAATCGTTCCTCGCCGAGCGGGCGGTCCGGACGCTGCGGGACACGCTCAAGGCTGCTGATCCCAGCCTCGAGATCAGTGACCTGCACGCGGGCGACTACGCACCCGGAGAACTGCTCACCCTCGCGAGCCCCTCCCTGTTCGACGAGCCGCGGCTCATCCGCGTGGAGGCCGTCGAGAAGTGCAACGACGCGTTCCTCGCCGACATGCTCCGCTACCTTGAGGAACCGGCCGACGGCACCGTCGTCACCCTCCGGCACGGCGGCGGTGTGCGCGGCAAGAAGCTGCTCGACGCGATCCGGGCAGGTTCTGGCAGCGGGATCGAGGTGCTGTGCGCCGAACTGAAGAAGGACGCGGAGAAGTACGACTTCGCACAGGCGGAGTTCGCCGCGGCCGGGCGCAAGGTCACGCCGGGCGCCCTGCGCGCGATCACCTCGGCGTTCTCCGACGATCTGGCCGAGCTCGCGGCGGCATGCCAGCAACTGCTGTCCGATTCTGCAGAGCAGATCACCGAAGCGACCGTCGACAAGTACTACAGCGGGCGGGTCGAGACGAACGCGTTCCAGGTGGCTGACGCCGCCATCGCGGGGCGCCACGGAGAGGCGCTCGTCACGATGCGTCACGCTCTCGCGTCCGGGGCCGACCCGGTGCCGATGGTGGCCGCATTCGCGAGCAAGCTCCGCACCATGGCCAAGGTCTCCGGCTCCCGCGGCGGCTCCGGCCAGCTGGCCCAGCAGTTCGGCCTCGCCCCCTGGCAGGTCGACCGCGCACGCCGTGACCTCCAGGGCTGGACCGAGGACGGCCTCGGCCGCTGCATCGAACTGCTCGCCGAGACCGACGCCAATGTCAAAGGCGGCGGCCGCGACCCCGTCTTCGCGCTGGAGCGCATGATCCGCATCATCAGCGCACGCGGCCGCGACTGAGGGCTGGTCCGGCAGCGCCGCGGCCGCGACTGAGCACAGATCCGTCCGCGCCCGCACATGCAGCGAGCCCCCGCTCGGACCGATGGTCCGGAACGGGGGCTCGCTAGCGGCGCGGGACAGGGCCCGCGGACGGTCGCTGCTTAGAGCGCGGCGACCTGCTTGGCGATGGCCGACTTGCGGTTCGCCGCCTGGTTCTTGTGGATGACGCCCTTGCTGGCCGCCTTGTCGATCTTCTTGGCGGCGAGACGCAGCGCCGCGGTCGCCTTCTCCTTGTCGCCGGCGACGACGGCCTCACGGGTCGCGCGGATGGCGGTCTTGAGCTGGCTCTTGACGGCCTTGTTGCGCTCCTGCGCCTTCTTGTTGGTGCCGTTGCGCTTGATCTGCGACTTGATGTTTGCCACGAGTGGTCACTTTCGTTGTGGATGAGTTAGGGATGTGCCGCTCAGCGGAGAGGGCGCCTTGCGGCGTTTCGTGCGGACACATCCACACGCAAGCCAACAAACAACATTACCAGCGACGACCCGGTCCCGGCAAAACGATGCATATTTCCGGGGTCCGGCTGCTACACGCGTGCCGGCGCGTACGAGCCGACGAGCAGTTCTTCCAGCAGAGCGGGACCGTTCGGCTCCCAGCCGAGGTCGATCCGTGGCTTGATGCCGCGCGCCTGCTGGTCGAGCAGCAGCGCATCGGCGAGCAGTGCGCCGAGGCGGGACCGGGTCTCCTCCACCGGCTCGGGCAGCACGCCGCCGGCCACATCGGCGGCTTGAGCGGCGACCTCGCCCAGTTCGCGCACGGTCGGGTTCTGACCGCCGGCGCCGATGTACCTCTCCCCGGCCGTGCCCTGCTCCAGCGCGAGCACGTACAGTGCCGCGAGATCGTCGACGTGCACGGTCGCCCAGTGCTGCGAGCCGTCGCCGATCAACCGCAGGGCCGGGATCGCACCATCGGCGCGAGGCGCATCCACGATCAGGTTCGGCAGTCCCTTGCCGTGCCCGTAGACGATCGACGGAACGACCACCATGCCGCGCACGTCGGTGGCGCCAAGGACCGCGCCCTCACCGCCGGTACGCCAGGCGGTGATGGCCGGCGGATCGGCCGGCGCGTCCTCGGTGATGTCGTCGTTGGAGCCGTACGTCCAGATGCCGCCGGTGTGGACGAGCGGCTTGCCCGAGCCCGCGAGGGCCGCCAGCACAGCGGGGACGAGCACGGCATCCACCTCCCGGGAGGACGCCAGGTGGATGACGCCGTCCGCTTCCTGTGCGGCGCGCTGGACGAACGCTGCGTCGCCGGCGTCTCCCACCAGCGGAGTGGCGCCCGCGGCCTGGACGGCGTTCGCCTTGTCCTGGTCGCGAACGAGAGCGGTGACGGTGTGGCCCTCGTCGAGGAGCCGGGGCAGGACGGAGGTTCCGATGAAGCCGGTCGCGCCGGTGAGGAGAACGTTCATACCGTCCACAACGCGACGACGCCGCGGACATTCCCCAGATTTCCCGCTCCGGAGGGTGGCGGTCATGTCCCGCGTAGGCTCGATCCATGACCAGCACCAGCATCGCCATCGTCAACGGTTATGTCGTCCCCGTGGCCCAGGAGCCCATCGAGAACGGCGTCGTCCTCATCCAGGACGGTGTCATCCAAGCGGTCGGCCGGGCGAGCGATGTCGCGGTTCCCGAGGGCGTGACGGTGGTGGATGCGGCGGGGCGCTGGGTGCTCCCCGGCTTCATCGAGGCGCACGGCCACGTCGGTATCCACGAGGAGGCGAACGGGCCCGCCGGCGACGACACCAATGAGATGACGACACCGAACACGGCAGCGGTCCGGGCGATCGACGCGATCAACATCGACGACGAAGGATTCCGGGACGCGCTCTCCGGAGGCGTCACGTCGGTCGTCGTCAAGCCGGGGTCGGGCAATCCCATCGGCGGGCAGACGGTGGCCATCAAGACCTGGGGCGGTCGGACCATCGACGAGCAGGTGATCCACGAGGCGGTGAGCGTCAAGTCGGCGCTGGGCGAGAATCCGAAGCGGGTGTACGGAGCCAAGAACGTCACACCGAGCACCCGGCTGGGTGTTGCGATGGTCATCCGCGAGGCGTTCGTGGCCGCCCAGAACTACCGGGCGAAGCGCGATGACGCCCTGCTTGAGGGCAAGCCGTTCGACCGCGACCTGGCGCTGGAGACGCTCGTGCGCGTGCTGGACGGCGAGCTGGCGTGGGATCAGCACACGCACCGCCACGACGACATCGCCACGGCTCTGCGGTTGGCGGACGAGTTCGGCTACCGTCTCGTGGTCAACCACGGGACCGAGGCGCACAAGATCGCCGACGTTCTGGCCGAGCGCGACATCCCCGTCATCTTCGGGCCCATGTTCACCTCGCGCTCGAAGGTCGAGCTGCGCGACCGCGCCATAGCGAACCTCGCGACGCTGGCGAAGGCGGGCGTCCGCGTCGCCATCACGACGGACCACCCGGTCGTGCCGATCAACTTCCTCGTGTACCAGGCCGCCCTCGCCGTGAAGGACGGACTGCCGCGCGAGACGGCGCTGGAAGCGCTGACTGTGAACCCGGCCGCGTTCCTCCGCCTCGACGACCGTGTCGGTTCATTGACCCCCGGCCTCGACGGCGACGTGGTGATCTGGTCGGGCGATCCCCTGGATGTCACCTCCCGGGCCGAGCGCGTCTACATCGGGGGCGCCGAGGTCTTCCGCTGGGAGGACGGCCAGGGCCGGGTCGTGGAGCGCGCCGAGCGGTTCGCCTGAGCGGGCGACGCCCAGCCGCTGGGTTCATGGGAGAATGGCCGGACGATGTCACCACGAGCTCTCCAGGCCCTCGAGCCCGCCGCGACCGACCCGGCCTCCCTCCGCAATTTCTGCATCATCGCCCACATCGACCACGGCAAGTCGACCCTGGCCGACCGCATGCTGCAGATCACCGGTGTGGTCTCCGACCGGGACATGCGTGCGCAGTACCTGGACCGGATGGACATCGAGCGCGAGCGCGGCATCACGATCAAGAGCCAGGCCGTCCGCATGCCGTGGGAGGTCGACGGCCAGTCGTTCGCCCTCAACATGATCGATACGCCCGGCCACGTCGACTTCACCTACGAGGTCTCGCGGTCCCTCGCGGCCTGCGAGGGCGCCATCCTGCTGGTGGATGCGGCACAGGGCATCGAGGCGCAGACCCTCGCCAACCTCTACCTGGCCCTCGAGAACGACCTCACCGTCATCCCGGTCCTGAACAAGATCGACCTGCCCGCCGCAGACCCCGAGAAGTACTCGCAGGAGCTCGCCAGCCTCATCGGCGGCCGCCCTGAGGACGTGCTGCGCGTGTCCGGCAAGACGGGGATGGGCGTCGAGGCGCTCCTCGACCGTGTCGTCGCCGAGATCCCGGCGCCGGTCGGCGTCGCCGACGCGCCGGCCCGCGCGATGATCTTCGACTCCGTCTACGACAGCTACCGCGGCGTGGTCACCTATGTGCGCATGGTCGACGGAAGCCTGAAGCCGCGCGAGCGCATCCAGATGATGTCCACCAGGGCCACGCACGAGATCCTCGAGATCGGCGTGTCCTCGCCCGAGCCGACCCCCTCGCAGGGGTTGAGCGTCGGCGAGGTGGGCTACCTGATCACCGGGGTGAAGGACGTCCGCCAGTCCAAGGTCGGCGACACCATCACGACGGCGTCGAAGCCCGCGACCCAGGCACTGCCCGGCTACACGGAGCCGAAGCCGATGGTCTTCTCGGGTCTGTACCCGATCGACGGCAGCGACTACCCCGAACTGCGGGAGGCCCTCGACAAGCTGAAGCTGTCGGACGCCGCGCTCGTCTACGAGCCCGAGACCTCGGTCGCGCTCGGGTTCGGTTTCCGCTGCGGCTTCCTCGGCCTCCTGCACCTCGAGATCATCACCGAGCGCCTGTCCCGCGAGTTCGGCCTCGACCTGATCACCACGGCGCCGAGTGTGATCTACGAGGTCACGACCGAAGACAAGAAGACCGTCACGGTGACCAACCCGAGTGAGTTCCCGGGCGGCAAGATCGAGAAGGTCGAGGAGCCGGTGGTCAAGGCCGCCATCCTGGCGCCCAAGGACTACGTCGGCGTCATCATGGAACTGTGCCAGAGCCGCAGAGGTTCGCTGCTCGGCATGGATTACCTCGGCGAGGATCGCGTCGAGATCCGCTACACCATGCCCCTCGGCGAGATCGTGTTCGACTTCTTCGACCAGCTCAAGTCCAAGACCGCGGGCTATGCCTCCCTCGACTACGAGCCGTTCGGCGAGCAGGCCGCAGACCTCGTGAAGGTGGACATTCTGCTGCAGGGCGAGACGGTGGATGCGTTCAGCGCGATCGTGCATCGCGACAAGGCCTACGCCTACGGCACCATGATGGCGTCGCGTCTGCGGGAGCTCATCCCGCGCCAGCAGTTCGAGGTCCCCATCCAGGCGGCCATCGGCGCGCGCATCATCGCCCGCGAGAACATCCGCGCGATGCGCAAGGACGTCCTCGCCAAGTGCTACGGCGGCGACATCACGCGAAAGCGCAAGCTGCTCGAGAAGCAGAAGGAGGGCAAGAAGCGCATGAAGATGGTCGGCCGCGTCGAGGTCCCCCAGGAGGCGTTCATCGCCGCCCTCTCCGGCGACACGGAGAAGTCCAAAGACAGCAAGAAATAGTCTCATCTTCCGAGCCGAGGGTGAGCGACACACGCCCTCCTCGATGGTACGTCGTCGCTGATGCGAGAATCGCCGTGTGGTTCGAAAGTTCAGGCCGACATTCAGTGAGATTGCCGCAGACGCGCGCCTTCGCCCTCAAGGTTCTGAAGTTCGAGGCGCGCATGGGGTCCGGCCGGGAAGGTTCAACCTAGCCGGAGAGTTTTTCGACCCGACCGGCTCACATCTTGATCTGTCCGAGACCGAAATATCGCCCGCTCAGGCCCTAGCGGTAGTCAAGGCAGGTGCACTGCTGGCTTTCGAGGCGTGCGGGTGCGGTGGTGACGGCCTCGGAGGCTGTGAGATCGAGTGGTTCGAGTCGAAAGACATCGCCGACTCGATAGGGACAGGCGAACCGGTCTTCGTCAACCTGCACGGGTCGCCGACGTGGATCGACCTGTGGTCAGGACAGGACCGACGCGTCGTCTTCGCGCATGGCGATGTGCGATGGGGATCCGTCCTGCTTTGAGCGCACATCCTTCACGCTGGCTCTCCGTGGCCGCTCCCGGGGGTGTGAGGCCCCGAGGTCGGACCAGATCTTGGAACCGCAGCGAGGGCTTTGTGCCCGTATAACGACGAGGGCCCCCGACTGAGCGAGCCTGGAATGAGGCTGCGCGCTCCGGCTCTGGCAAGGGGCAATTCGTGGCAGAGTGGCGCTCGCTGTGATGGTGGTCTCCTAAGGCTTCGGGTGACGTGGTCGGCAACGCCGCTCGGCGATGCGTCCTCTCGTAGGGTCGGGCCATGCCGGCAGTACAGGGGGAAGGCGCTCACGAGAAGGGCGCCGACGGCGCGCGTCGCGCCCGGCGCTGGCTCGACTCGACAACCCGCGCGAATGCGATCTGGCTAAACCCCGAACCGTCCGCCATCGACAAGCTGACCTTCCATTAGCCCCACGACGGGAAGCCTTTCACGTTCGATCTCGGTGGGTTCCTGAAGCATGGCGAGATTCACGGTCAAATGTTCTTCGCGGAGTCGAAGAAGTACGACGACGTATCCGACCTGAATGACCATTGCGACACGGAGAAGAAAGAGAAGAAGTAGGCGAAGGAGGCGACTAGCCTCGGCGGTACGCGTTCACCACGACACCCGACGCCAGCCGTCGCGAGTCGCGGAGCGTGAGCCGCGACCGGGGGAAGCCGTTCCCGAAAAGCTTCTTGCCGGTCCCCAGCACCAGCGGATAGACGCAGAGCCGGTACTCGTCGATGAGGTCGTGCTCCGCGAGGGTGCGCACCAGCTCGGTGCTGCCCCAGATCCGGATCTCGCCGCTCACCTCGGTGCGCACGCGCGAGACCGCGCCGGCGACGTCCGGGCCGAGAAGGTACGAGTTCTTCCAGGCCAGCTCTCCCCGGGTGCGGGACGCTACGTACTTCGGGATGCGGTTGTACCGCTGCGTCAGCTCTCCCTCGAGCCCGGGCGCCCCCTCGTCCCAGACACCCCAGGAGCCGGAGAAGATGTCGTACGTCTTGCGGCCGAGCAGGAGCGCCTGCGTCCGGCGCTCCCACTCCAGAATCAGCTGGCCGCCCTCCCCGGTGTCGTGCTGAGCGTCGTAGTCCATCGCCCAGCCGCCGAGCTCGAAGCCGCCCTCGCGGTCCTCGTCCGGACCTCCGCCGCCCTGCACGACGCCGTCGAGGGTGATGAACGCCTGCACCACGATCGTGCCCATTCGGGTCCTTCCTTCTCTACGAGTAGACCACCCGGAGCGACCGGAGGGGAGACCCGTTTCGCTAACCCTCCCGAGATGACGGAAGATGAATACATGCGCCGCGCGACGTTCACCGACCAACCCGTCACGTACGGGGCCGTCGGCGGCACCCAGGCGGCCGACCTGCTCTACTACCCGCCCAAGGGATACAAGCCGCTCGAGCGCAGCATCCGGCTGGGCAGCGGCGACGAGCGCTTCGAGACGGCGGCGACCGCTCTGATGGCGTGGGGAGTGCAGAAGGGCAGCGGCATCCAGGTCACGAACGTGAACGAGGGCACCGGTGTCCAGTACGAGGGCATCGAATTCGGCGCGGACGGCACCCCCGTCCGCATGCGCGAGAACCGGCCCGAGGAGGACGTGTTCTCGGACGACGGCACGCCCTTCGTGCGCAACGGGATGACGGCGGTGCTGAAGATCCCGTTCGGCCCGTTCCGCGTCTCCGCACCGATCCGGGTCGTGTACGTCATCGACGAGCCGCACCGGCGCGGGTTCGCCTACGGGACGCTGAAAGGGCATCCCGAGAGCGGCGAGGAGTTGTTCCTGGTCGAGCAGCACGACGACGGGACGGTGTGGTTCGTCGTGCGCGCGCTGTCCCGGCCCTCCAATGCGTTCTACCGGCTCGGCTCGCCGGTGCTGGGGATGATGCAGCGCCGGTACACCGCGAAATACCTGCGGGCGCTGCATCCCGCGAGCTCCGCCTGATGCCCAGCATCCTCCCGCTCGGCGATCCGGCGCCCGCCGACGGCCTGCTGCCCGCGACCGCCGCCGACGGAGCATCGGCGCGCGACTTCGGTGTGTACCTGCACGTGCCGTTCTGCCGGGTGCGCTGCGGGTACTGCGACTTCAACACCTACACCGCGACGGAGCTGCGGGGCGTCTCGCAGTCGGACTACGCCGGTCATGCGGTCCGCGAGGTGGAGTTCGCCTCCGGCGTCCTCCGCGACAGCGGCGTCCCCGGGCGGCCGGTGTCGACGGTGTTCTTCGGCGGCGGCACGCCGACCCTGCTCCCGCCCGGCGACCTCGCGGCGATGCTCGGCGCGGTCCGGGACGCGTGGGGGCTCGCCGACGGCGCCGAGGTGACGACCGAGGCGAACCCCGACTCGGTCGACGCCCGCGATCTCCGCCGCCTCGCGGATGCGGGATTCACTCGCGTGTCGTTCGGAATGCAGTCCGCTGTCCCGCACGTGCTGGCCACGCTGGAGCGCACCCACGATCCGGCGCGCATCCCCCTCGTCGTCGGCTGGGCGCGCGACGCCGGCCTGCAGGTGAGCCTCGACCTCATCTACGGCACGCCGGGGGAGTCGCTCGACGACTGGTCCCGGAGCCTGGACACGGCGCTCGCCTGCGAGCCCGACCACCTGTCGGCCTACGCGCTCATCGTCGAGCCCGGAACCAAACTCGCCCGCCAGATACGCTCCGGAGAGATCGCTGAGCCGGACGACGACCTCGAGGCGGACATGTACGAGTCGGCGGATGCACGGCTCGCCGAGGCCGGCTACGACTGGTACGAGGTGAGCAATTGGGCGAGGGATGCGGCACACCGCTCCCGCCACAACCTCGCCTACTGGCTGGGCCACGACTGGTGGGGGATCGGTCCGGGTGCGCACAGCCACGTCGGCGGCGTCCGCTGGTGGAACGTGAAGCATCCCGCCGCCTACGCCCAGCGCGTGCTCGCGGGGGAGTCGCCCGCCGCCGGCCGCGAGACGCTCGACGCCGAGACGCGCCGGGTGGAGCGGGTGCTGCTGCTCAGCCGCATCCGGGATGGTCTGCGCACGAGCGAGCTGGTCGACGCCGGCCGTCGCGAGGTCCCCGCCCTGATCGCGGACGGCTTCATCGACGGAAGAGCCGCCCTCCGCGGGTCGATCGTGCTGACCCTGCGGGGGCGGCTCCTCGCCGACGCCGTGGTGCGGCGCCTGCTGGCGGACGAGGCGGCCTGAGCCGCCTGCCCGACTAGCTCACGAACCGGATCGCGATCGGATACGTGTAGTACTCGCCCTGGTTCGCCCTCACGGCGGCGATGATGCTGAAGACGATGTCGATCACCCACGCCGCGAGGATGATGATGAATCCGACGAAGACGAGCGACAGGATGACCCCCACCACGTAGGCGATGAAGATGGTGATCTGGAAGTTGAGCGCCGTCGCGCTGTGTGCGCGCACGAAGGGCCCCCGGTCCTTCAGCACGAGGTAGCCGATCAGCGCCGGGATCCAGCTGAACAGGATGCCGCCCGCATGGATCAGCGTCGCCCAGAGCTTCTCGTCAGCCGGGCTCAGCTGGGGCTGGCCGCCGCCGTACGGCTGCTGCGGCGGCGGAGGCGGGGGTGTCGCGGACATGCGGGGGTTCTCCTCTGTACTGGCAACTCTGCTGGCAGCGCCGTGCGGGGGCAGGCGTGTTCGTCCGCACCAGCCTAGGGCGCTGGTCCACGGGGGGAGAAGACCCCGGGCGGGTTCGCCTTACTTGATGAACCGGAAGTTCATCGGGTAGCGATACGTCCCTCCGCTGTTCACGCGGACGAAGCCCAGGATCGAGAACACCAGGTTCAGGATGTACAGAGCCCACGGGATGAGCAGGCCGAAGATCAGGTAGCCGATACCGAAGGTGAAGCTGCCGATGATGATCCCGATGATCTGCGACGCCACCCACGCGATGATCCAGGTGATCTGCCAGTTGAGGGCTTCCTTGGCCTCCTGGTCGGTCAGGCGCCCGCGGTCCTTGAACACGAGCCAGATGATCAGGGACGGAAGGAACCACAGGATGCCGCCCAGGTGCGCGAACGCCGCCCACTGCTTGTCCTGCGCCGGGTCGAGGGGTGCGGCTGCGGCGTAGGGCTGCTGCGGGCCGGCCGCCGGCTGCGCGTACGGCTGCTGAGGCGGGACGTTGGAGTACGGCTGCTGGGGTGGCACGTTGCCGGCCGGCTGCTGCGGCGGCACGCCGCCGGGCTGCTGCGGAGGGACGCCTCCGGTCGGGTCGGAGGGCTGGTTCGGGTCTGTCATCGGCGGAACCCTTTCGTGATCGGTTACAACAGTGTTGAACCGGTGCACATACGGTACTGCCGCCGTGTCTCAGGCAGCAATCACCTGGCGGGTGTTTCTGCGCGGTAGCATTGGCACTCAGGAACCGCGAGTGCTAATCGGTCGACGGGAGGCGGAGATGGTCTCAGAACGCAGCCTCGAAGTGTTGCGCGTCATCGTTCAGGATTATGTGGCGTCTCGCGAGCCGGTCGGGTCCAAGAGCATCGTGGAGCGGCACTCCTTCGGCGTGTCGGCCGCGACCATCCGCAACGACATGGCGCTGCTGGAGGAGGAGGACCTGATCGCGGCCCCGCACACCTCCTCGGGCCGCGTCCCCACCGACAAGGGCTATCGCCTGTTCGTCGACCACCTGGCCGAGATGCGTCCGCTCACCTCCGCGCAGCGGGCCGCGATCGAGACCTTCCTCGGGCAGTCGGCCGATCTGGATGATGTCCTCTCGCGAACCGTGCGGCTGCTGTCCCAGCTCACCAACCAGGTTGCGCTCGTGCAGTATCCCTCGGTGGCGCGTTCGCGCATCCGCCACATCGAGCTCGTCGCGATGTCGCCCCACCGCCTGCTCAGCGTTCTGATCACCGATTCGGGCGCCGTCGAGCAGCGGGTCATCGACCTGGGCTTCGATCTCGGCGACGAGGAGGTCGCGGAGATCCGCGGCGCGATCAACGGAGCGGCGGCCGGGCTCACTCTCGCCGAGGCGGCGGCGCGTTTGCGCGAGCTGCCCGGAGCGCTCACCGATCGCACGCGTCCGCTGGTGGAGCCGGTGGCGAGCGCCCTGCTCGACCAGATCGCGGCCAACCGCCAGGAGAAGCTCGTCATGGCGGGCGCCGCGAACCTGGTGCGCACCGAGCTCGACTTCCCGGGAACCATCACGCCGGTGCTCGAGGCGATCGAGGAGCAGGTCGTCCTGCTGCGGCTCTTCGATGAGATGGCCACCGACCAGCACGGGGTCGCCGTGAGCATCGGCCGCGAGAACACGGGTTTCGGTCTGACGGAAGCCTCCGTCCTCTCCAGCGGTTACAGTGCGGCGGGATCGGATGTGGCCCGCGTGGGCCTGCTCGGTCCGCTCCGCATGGACTACTCCGGAAACATGGCGGCCGTCCGTGCGGTCGCCCGCTACCTCTCGCGGCTGCTCGGCGACCAGTAGGCCGCACGCCGCCGGCGAACACCACACGTAATCGACAAGAAGAAGGAACAGCCCCACGTGGCCGACCACTACGAAGTCCTGGGCGTCGAGCGCGACGCCAGCCCCGACGAGATCAAGAAGGCATACCGCCGCCTGGCACGCGAACTGCATCCGGATGTGAATCCGAGTTCGGAGGCCCAGGAGCGGTTCAAGCTCGTCACGCACGCGTATGACGTGCTGAGCGACCCGCAGCAGCGGCAGCAGTACGACCTGGGCGACTCGCGCGGCTTCGGCGGGGCGGGCGGAGCCGACTTCGCCGGCTTCAGCGACATCTTCGAGACGTTCTTCGGCGGGGGCGGGGGAGCGTCGCGCGGTCCGCGGTCCCGGCGCGAGCGCGGGCAGGATGCGCTGCTGCGCGTCGAGATCGATCTCGACGAGGTCATCTTCGGCACCCACCGCGATCTCGAGGTGGATACGGCGGTCGTCTGCGAGACCTGCAACGGCTCCTGCTGCCAGCCGGGCACCCGCCCGGTGACCTGCGACATCTGCCACGGGACGGGCAGCATCCAGCGGTCGGTGCGGTCGCTGCTCGGCAACGTGATGACCTCGAGCCCCTGCGGCACGTGCCGCGGCTACGGCACCGTCATCGCGACGCCGTGCGTGACCTGCCAGGGCCAGGGACGCGTGCGCGCGCGCCGCACGGTTCCGGTCGACATCCCCGCGGGCGTGGACACCGGGCTCCGGCTGCAGATGCCGGGCAGCGGTGAGGCCGGACCTGCCGGCGGCCCGAACGGCGACCTGTACCTGGAGATCAAGGTCAAGCACCACGAGGTGTTCAGCCGCGACGGCGACGACCTGCTGTGCACGCTCGAGATGTCGATGACGGATGCCATCCTGGGCACCACCGCGACGGTGAAGGCGCTCGACGGCGACATCCGGCTCGAACTGAAGCCCGGGACGCAGTCCGCGGACATCGTGACGGTGAAGGATCGCGGCATCACACACCTGCGGGGTACCGGGCGCGGCGATCTGCGGGTCGGCATCCAGGTGGTCACTCCGACGAAGCTCGACCACAAGGAGAAGGAGCTGATCAAGAAGTTCGCGGCCGCTCATACGGCTGCGGAGCCGTCGCTCGCGCACTTCCAGCAGGGGCTGTTCGCGAAGCTGCGCGACCGGTTCCTGAACCTGTAGCCGTCGTGGCGTCCCTCTACCTGCGGGAGGATCTCGACGATGTCGAGGTCGGCGCCCGCCTGTCGCTGACCGGCGCCGAGGCGAAGCACGCGGCCACCGTGAACCGCACGCGACCGGGGGAGTCGGTGCTGATCGGCAACGGCCGGGGACTCGTCGCCTCCGGCGAGGTGCTCGTCGCGACCACGGGCGAGCTGACCATCGACGTGGAGGCGGTGTCGCGCGTCGAGCGCCCGACGCCCTCGATCACGCTCGTCCAGGCGCTCGCCAAGGGGGACCGCGACGAGCTCGCCATCCAGGCGGCCACGGAGCTCGGGGTGGATGCGGTGGTGCCGTGGGCGGCGTCCCGCTCGGTGTCCCGGTGGGAAGGTCCCAAGGTGGCGAAGGGCCGCGAGCGGTGGTCGGCGATCGTGCGGGAGGCTGCGAAGCAGTCCATCCGCGCGTGGACACCGCAGGTGGGGGAGCTGGCGACCACGAAGCAGGTCGCCGCGCTCACCGCGGGCGCGCGCGTGCTCGTCCTGGAGCCGGACGCGTCGGCGCCGCTGACGGGCGTCGTCCCGGACGCCCGCGACCTGGTGCTCGTCGTCGGGCCGGAGGGCGGGATCGCCCCGCAGGAGCTGGAGGCCTTCCGTGACGCGGGCGCCGAGCTCGTCCGCCTGGGCGACACGGTGCTCCGCACCTCCACGGCCGGCCCCGCCGCCCTCGCCGTCCTGAACGCCGCCCTCCGCCGCTGGTAACAGCTCCCGCGAATCACGAGCGCCCCCCACCCTCCAGCCCCACCCTCCAGCCCCGCCATCGAGTCCGCAGAGATTGCACGCTGCGAGGGCTCAGACCGTTCAATCTCTGCGGACTCGATGGAGGGTCGGAGGGGGCGAATAGGATGGAGCCATGGAGGAACAGACGGAGCGCTCGATCTTCTCCCGCATCATCGCGGGTGAGATCCCGGCCGACGTGGTGTACGACAGCGATCGGCTGATCGCGTTCCGCGACATCGCGCCGCAGGCGCCGGTGCACCTGCTGGTCGTGCCGAAGACGGAGCGCTACCGCGACGTGGTGGAGCTCGCCGCTGGCGACCCGGCGCTGCTCGCGGAGCTCGTCGCGACGGCGAAGCAGCTGGCCGACGAGCATTCGGACGGCGACTTCCGTCTCATCTTCAACACCGGCGCAGGCGCGGGCCAGACCGTGTTCCACGTCCATGCCCACCTGTTGAGCGCCAACGATCGAGGTAGCAGCCTCGAGGAAGGATCCCTTGCCCAGCTCTGAATTCACCCCCGGACCGTCGAGCGCAGGGGAACCGGCCGCCGAAGCTCACCTGAGTGTCGACGGCGTCCAGATGGTCCGGCTCCTGGGCCCGCAGGACCGCCTGCTCACCACTCTGGAGCGTCAGTATCCGCTCGTGAACGTGCATGTGCGCGGCAACGAGATCACCCTGACCGGCGACCCGACGCAGGTCGCCGCGGCTCAGCGCCTCGTGGAGGAGCTGCTGCAGATGGTCCGCAACGGACAAGAGCTGTCCCCGGCCGAGGTCACCAGCTCCGCCCGGATGCTCGGCACCGACCTCAAGTTGAGCCCGTCGGACGTGCTGGGCCAGGCCATCCTCACCGCTCGCGGCAAGAGCATCCGCCCCAAGACGCTCGGGCAGAGTCAGTACGTCGACGCGATCGACCACAACACGATCGTCTTCGGCATCGGGCCGGCCGGAACCGGCAAGACCTACCTCGCGATGGCGAAGGCCGTCCAGGCGCTGCAGCGCAAAGAGGTCACCCGCATCATCCTGACCCGTCCGGCGGTGGAGGCGGGGGAGCGACTGGGCTACCTGCCCGGCACGCTGACGGACAAGATCGACCCGTATCTGCGGCCGCTCTACGACGCGCTCAACGAGATGATGGACCCCGACCTCGTCCCCAAGCTGCTCGCAGCCGGCACCATCGAGGTCGCACCGCTCGCGTACATGCGCGGGCGGACGCTGAACGACTCGTTCATCATCCTCGACGAGGCGCAGAACACGACGCCCGAGCAGATGAAGATGTTCCTGACGAGGCTTGGCTTCAACTCGAAGATGGTCGTGACCGGCGACATCACGCAGGTCGACCTGCCCAACGCGGCGAGCGGCCTCCGGCTGGTCACCCGTGTGCTGAACGACATCGACGACATCCACTTCACCCGCCTCACCAGCGAGGACGTGGTCCGGCACAACCTGGTCGGGCGCATCGTGGACGCCTACACCGAGTACGACGCGCGCCAGCAGGCCCGCCACTACGAGCGCGAGCAGGCGGCCGAGTTCGCCAATCGCGCTGAGCGCCGCGGCGCATTCCCGCGCGACCACCTCCCGAAGCGCCGATAGCCAGACGAGAGGGCCGCAGTGAGCATCGAG
Source organism: Leifsonia sp. HAY1-4F (assembly GCF_056755275.1). Lineage (NCBI taxonomy): Bacteria > Bacillati > Actinomycetota > Actinomycetes > Micrococcales > Microbacteriaceae > Leifsonia > Leifsonia sp. HAY1-4F. The sequence goes on along the minus strand of NZ_JBNDHX010000001.1, from coordinate 22,256 downwards.
ATCAACAACGAGTCGACCATCCCGGTGGATGAGGCCGCCCTGCAGCGGCTGGCGTCCTACTCCTTCGACATCCTGCACGTCCACCCGGACGCCGAGCTGGCGATCGTCCTCGTCGACGAGGCGGCGATGGAGCAGCTGCACGTGCAGTGGATGGACGAGCCCGGCCCGACCGACGTCCTCAGCTTCCCGATGGACGAGCTGCGCCCCGGCACCGAGGAGGAGCCGTCGCCTGCCGGCCTGCTCGGCGATGTCGTGCTGTGCCCGCAGGTCGCGCAGGTTCAGGCCGAGACCGCCGGCCATTCGCTGATGGATGAGCTCCTGCTGCTGACGACGCACGGCATCCTGCACCTTCTGGGGTTCGACCACGCCGAGCCGGCCGAGGAGCGCGAGATGTTCGCGATCCAGCGCGACATCCTCGTCGGATTCGCGCGCTACGACCGACAGCGATAGGAGGCGGGATGCTGCAGGCGCTCTTCTTCGTCGTCGCGTTCCTGCTGGTGGCCTTCGGCGGTCTGATGGCCGCGGTGGACTCCGCCCTCGGCGTCCAGTCCCGCGGCGATATCGCCGACCTGGCGGAGACGTCCCGGGCGAAGACGTCGCTGCGCGCGATCGCAGACGACCCGGGCGCCTACCTCAACGCTGTCAGTTTCGCGCGCCTCCTGGCCGAGACGACCGCCGCCGTCCTGGTCACGCTCGCCTTCGAGCAGATCTTCGAGCAGTGGTGGCTCTCCCTCATCCTCGCCGCCCTGATCATGACCGCGGCCTCATTCGTGCTGGTCGGGGTGAGCCCGCGCAGCGTCGGCCGCGCGAACTCAACGCTGCTGTTGCAGCTGACCGGCCCGCTGATCCGCTTCGTCCGGGTCGTCCTCGGCCCCATCCCGAACGGGCTGGTGGGCCTCGGCAACCGGGTGACGCCGTCCCGCGCGCGGTCCGCACCGGTGACCAGCGAGGAGCAGCTCCTCTCGATCGTCGACGAAGCGACCGAGTTCGAGGTGCTCGAGGAGGACGACCGCGAGCTCATCCACTCGATCTTCGAGTTCAACGCGACCGTCGTCCGCGAGGTCATGATCCCGCGGACCGACATGATCACGGTGGATGCGACGGCCGGCCTCGGCACGGCGATGGGCCTGTTCTTCAGCACCGGGGTGTCCCGCATGCCGGTCATCGAGGGCGGCGATCCCGACGAGGTGGCCGGCATCCTCTACCTGAGGGATGCGGCCAAGCTCAGCTACGAGCGCCCGCTCGGCGCCGACGAGATCACGGTCCGCGATCTGGCTCGTCCCGCACTGTTCGTGCCGGAGTCGCAGAAGGCGGACGCCCTGCTCGCCGAGATGCAGCGCGAGTCGAACCACCTCGCGATGGTCGTGGACGAGTACGGCGGCATCGCGGGACTGGTGACGCTCGAGGACCTCATCGAGGAGCTGGTCGGCGACATCTCCGATGAGTACGACCATGAGGTGGAGCTCGTGGAGCTGCTCGGCGACGGCCGATACCGCATCGCCACCCGTCTCCCCATCGACGACCTCGGCGAGCTGTTCGACATCGAGATCGAGGAGGACGACGTCGACAGCGTCGGCGGACTCGTGACCAAGGCGCTGGGCCGGTTGCCGGAGGTCGGGTCGACCGTGAGTGTCCATGGGCTCCGTTTCACGGTCGAGCGCATCGAAGGGCGGCACAAGCACGTCGCGACGGTCCTGGCGGAACGGGATGTCGCGCTGCTGCCCGAGCCGGGCGAGCGGGCGCGCTCCACGCGCGACGAGGAGCGGCGCGCCGAGCGCCAGGAGCGCACGGATCGCCAGGAGCGAACCGATCGGCCGAGCCGCCCGGACAAGAGCGACCGCCACGACAAGCCCGACCGCCATGACAAACCCCCTCGGCCCGACCGCCGCACCGAGACCCGCCACACCACCACCCAGGAGACCCGATCGTGACCGAGTACCACGCAGGATTCGTCTCGTTCGTCGGCCGCCCGAACGTGGGCAAGTCGACGCTGACCAACGCTCTCGTCGGCGAGAAGGTCGCGATCACGAGCTCGAAGCCGCAGACGACCAGGCGAGCCATCCGCGGGATCGTACACCGGGCGGACGGCCAGCTCATCCTCGTGGACACGCCGGGCATCCACCGGCCGCGCACGCTTCTCGGCGAGCGGCTCAACAGCCTGGTGCAGTCCACGCTCGGCGATGTCGACGTGGTCGGCTTCTGCGTCCCGGCCGACGAGAAGATCGGCCCGGGCGACCGCTTCATCAACGAGCAGCTGGACGAGTACCCGCGCGCCAAGAAGGTGGCCATCGTGACCAAAGTGGATGCGGTGGGCAAGACCCAGGTCGCCGAGCAGCTGCTCGCGGTGTCGGCGTTGCGCGAGTGGGAGGCGATCATCCCGGTGTCGGCGACGAGCGGCATCCAGCTGGACACGCTCACGTCGGAGCTGCTGAAGCTGCTGCCGACCTCGCCCAGCCCCCTGTATCCGGACGAAGCGATCACGGACGAGGGCATCGAAGATCGGATCTCCGAGTACATCCGCGAGGCGGTGTTGGAGGGCGTGGACGACGAGCTGCCGCATTCGCTCGCCGTCACCATCGACGACATCGTGGAGCGGGACGATAAAGACCTCGTGGAGGTCTACGCCAACCTGTTCGTCGAGCGGGACAGCCAGAAGGCCATCGTGATCGGCAAGGGCGGCAGCCGCATCCGCGATGTGGGCGCCGCGGCGCGCGAGCCGATCGAGCGCCTGCTCGGGCGGCACGTGTTCCTGTCGATCCGCGTGAAGGTCGCCAAGGACTGGCAGCGCGACCCGAAGCAGCTGGGCCGCCTCGGCTTCTGACCCGATGCCCGGCGGCGGGGCGGCGCCGCGCAGCAGCGGCGGGCGGCGCCGCAGGTCTGGAGTACATCTCGAGGATGATTGCTGCGCCGGGATGCGCGGGTCGGCGCCGCAGGACCGTACCGTAGAACCATGCCCGACCGCCGCCGACTGCTGAGCGCACTCGCGCCGCACCGTTGGGTGCTGGAGCCGGCGCTGGCCGTCGCGCTGTTCGCGGCGTGGCTGGTGACCGGGCTGCCGTTCGACGTGGCGGCCGCCCTCGCTCTCGTGTTCTACTGTGCAGCGGTCGCGCTCTCGCGCATCCTCCCCGGGGTCGCCCTGGGCCTCGTGTGGGTCGCCGTCCTGCTGGAGCTGACGGAGCGGGCGCCCCTTCCCGGGACGTTCCGCGTGATCTCGGCGATCGCGGTCGTCGTGACGCTCGTCGGGGTCGCGGCGCACGGAGGACGCGCGCTGCGCTGGCTGGACTTCGTGTCCGCGATCCTGCTCGCGCCGGCGTCCGCGTTCCTGTTCACGGTGCTCGGCGACCTGAAGTTCCCGCAGTTCGGGCCGGTGATCGGCGGCTACTACACCAGTCAGGGGCTGGGGTTCGCGCTGATGAGCCTGCTGCTGGCGGTGATCTTCGTGGCCGCCTGGCTGCTCGGCTTCCTGGTGGCGCGCCAGCGGGCCGCCCAGAGTGCGGCCGCCGCGGAAGGTGCCCTCGGCGCGGAGAGCACGCCCGACCGGGCGCACAGCCGCTCGTTCCTGGTCTGGCTGGCCTCGAGCGGGGGAGCCCCGATCAACGAGGACGACCCGTCCCGCCCGGAACTCGTGCGCCGGCTGACCCGGCCGCAGCTCACGTTCGACATCGGCGGGGCGGTTGCCTTCACGGCGGTCTGCCTGGTGGCCGGGGGCGCCGCCGACCGGTCCTCGTTCCTGGTGATGACCGCCTTCGCCGTCGCAATCGCCCTCCGGCGGGTGTCTCCGGCTGTCGCACTCTCGATCGCCTGGCTGGCGGCGGTGCTGCAGATGACGACCGGGCACAGCATCCTCGTTGCCGACATCGGTGTGCTCGTCGTGCTGTACGCGACAGGTGCGTACGGCGACCGGATCGTCCGCGGGGCCGGGCTCATCTCCGCCGGCGTGGGTGCGGTCGTCGCCGCTCTGTACTTGACGGTCACCGCGGCCGTCTCGCAGGGGTACTACGACCTGCTGTCGAGCGCGATCGCCAGCGTCGCGCTGCGATTCGCGTTCCTGTTCGTCGTCAGCGTGACCGTGCTCGGGCTCTCCTGGGTGCTCGGTCTGCTGGTGCGCACCTGGCGGAACGCGCGGGTGGCCCGGCGGGCGCGTGCCGAGGCGGAGCTCGATCGCAACCGAGCCGTGGAGGATGTGGTCGTCGAGCAGGAACGGACGCGCATCGCGCGCGACATGCACGACGTCGTCGCGCACTCGCTCGCCGTCGTCATCGCGCAGGCGGACGGCGCCCGCTACGCCCGCCAGTCCGACCCGGATGCGGTGGATGAGGCGCTCGCGACGATCGCATCGACCGCCCGGTCGGCGCTCGGAGACGTGCGGGTGCTGCTCGCCGAACTGCGTCAGTCTCCGTCGACCGGTGTGGCGGACTCGAACGACCCCGCGCATCCCTCCGATCCCGCGGGTCCGGCCGGTCACGACGCCCCGCAACCGTCGCTGGCCGACCTCGACCAGACCGTCGAGCACATCCGTTCGGCCGGCCTCGCTGTCGTCCTGGAACGCCGTGGCGACATGACCCGCCTCCGCCCGGCAACGCAGCTCGCCGCTTTCCGTATCGTGCAGGAGGCGCTCACCAACGCGCTGCGCCACGGCGACACCAGCCGGCCGGCGAGTGTCGTCCTCGCCGAGGGACCCGCCGACCGCGGGCCCGGACTCATCATCACCGTGAGGAACACCATGAGAGACACCACGCTCGAACCGATCACCACCGGCTCCCTGCCCCGCATCGGGCACGGGCTCCCCGGGATGCGCGAGCGCGCCTCCCTCGCCGGTGGTGCGCTCACCGCCGCGCCGCAGGGCAGCGAGTTCGTGGTGTCCGCCTTCTTGCCGGGGACCGCCGCGTGACGGCCACGAGCGTCGACGCGCCCCGGATCCGGGTGCTCCTGGTCGACGACCAGCCGTTGTTCCGGGCCGGGGTGCGGATGCTGCTGAACTCTCAGCACGACCTCGAGTTCGCCGGGGAGGCCGGCAACGGCCAGGAGGGTGTCCGGCTGGCCGCCGAGACCCGGCCGGATGTGGTGCTGATGGACATCCGTATGCCGGTGATGGACGGGATCGCCGCGACGAGCACGATCATCGCGGACGCCGAGCGTGCGGGCCGCACACCGCCGCGCATCGTCGTCCTCACCACCTTCGACCTCGACGAGGCCGCCGCCCGGGCGATCCGCGGGGGTGCGAGCGGATTCGTGCTGAAGGACGCGGAACCCGAGTTCCTGCTCGCCGCCATCCGGACGGTCCACGCAGGCAGCGCGGTGATCGCGGCCGGGGCGACCCGGGAGCTGTTCGAGTACTTCTCGTCCGCCCAGCCGGCGCGTCCAGCCCCACCGGAGTTCGCCTCCCTCACCTCCCGGGAGCGTGAGATCTTCGTGCTCGCCGCCCGGGGCCTCAGCAACGCCGAGATCGCGGGCTCGGAGTTCCTCAGCGAGGCGACCGTGAAGACCCACATCTCGCGCATCCTCGCCAAGCTGGGCTTGCGCGACCGCGTCCAGATGGTCGTCTACGCGTTCGAGCACGGCCTCACGGTCCCCGAATAGCGGTCCAGGATCATCCTCAGGGAGGACACACGATCGGCCGGCCGCCCGATCCGCCACACATGCGCGCGTCCCTAGCGTGGAGGGCATGGAGCTGACTCTCACCGACACGGTGGCGCGCGTCGAGGCCGCCACGAAGACCTACGGCACGGGCGCCGGGCGCGTCAACGCGCTCGACGACGTCACCCTCGGCATCCCGGCCGGGCGGTTCACGGCGATCATGGGCCCGAGCGGCTCGGGCAAGTCGACACTGATGCACGTGATGGCCGGCCTCGACTCGGTGACCGGCGGCCGCGTGTTCCTCGGCGACACCGAGATCACCCACCTGCGGGATGCGGAGCTGACGCTCCTGCGCCGCCGCCGTGTCGGCTTCGTGTTCCAGTCGTTCAACCTGGTGCCGACGCTCGATGTGCGCGGCAACATCCTCCTCCCGTTCGAGCTGGACGGGCACCGCCCGACGCGGGAGCAGACCGAGTGGATCGACCACCTCATCGACACCCTCGGCCTGCGCGACCGGCTCACGCACCGGCCGCACGAACTGTCCGGCGGGCAGCAGCAGCGCGCGGCGATCGCCCGCGCGCTGGCGACCCGTCCGGATCTCGTATTCGCCGACGAGCCGACCGGCAACCTGGATTCGCGCACCGGTCGAGAGGTGCTCGGCGTCCTGCAGGAGGCGGCGCGCACCTTCGGCCAGAGCATCGCCATGGTCACCCACGATCCCGTGGCCGCCGGCTTCGCCGACCACATCGTGTTCCTCGCGGACGGGCGCGTCGCCGCCGAGCGGACCCGGTCCAGTCCCGAGGAGATCTCGTCGTTCATGCTCGGCATGGAGACGCTGGCGTGAGCCGGCCGTTCTCCGCGTTCCGGGCGAATTCGCGCGACCACCGTGCCGGCATCCTTGTCGCCGCTCTCAGCTCCGCATTCGGCGTGGCTCTGGTCGGCGGGGTCAATGTGCTGGGTGCGTACATCGGCCGGTCGCCGATGGGCGAGCACGGCAGCGCGCAGGTCGCCCTGGCCATCGTGGCCGGCATTTTCTTCGTGGTCGCGGTGTATGTCGGCGCCATCGTCACGACGAACACGTTTGCGACCGTCATCGCCGGCCGCACCCGCACCATCGCGCTGCTGCGGCTGATCGGCTCCAGCGCCGGCGCCCAGCGTCGCTCGGTCGCGGGCGAGGGGCTGGTGGTCGGCCTCATCGGCGCGGCAGCCGGCGGGGCAGCGGCCGCCGTGCTCGCCCTGGTCGCCGTCCGCGTCTTCGTCCTGACGGGCATCCTGCCGGAGGCGCTCTATCCCGTGCTGACCTTCACGATGATCCCTCCGGCGGTCGTCGTGGTGCTCACCACCTGGCTGGCTTCGTGGGTCGGCAGCCGCCGGGTCCTGTCCGTCACGCCGATCCAGGCGCTCGGCGCTGCCCAGGAGCGGCCGGCGACGGTGGTGCGCACGCGGGGACGCCTGGCGGTCACGCTCGTCCTTATCGTCTCGGGTGCCGGGCTGCTCGTTCTCGGGCTTCTGCTCGGGCTCGGCGTGTTCATCTCCGCAGGCGGGATGCTCGCCGACCTCACGCATGACGGAGTGCTCGTCGCGATGCTCGGCGGCATCTTCTCGTTCACCGGGACGGTGCTGGCGGGGCCGTTCTTCCTGCCGGCCGTCGTGCGCGGCGTGGGTCTGCTGTTCGGCCGGGGAGCGGCCGGGAGGCTGGCGGCCGCGAACGCCGTGCGGAACCCGGAGCGAAGCTCACGTACGGCGATCGGCCTGGTCATCGGTGTGACCCTCATCACGATGTTCGTCGTGGCCGCGTCGACCTGGCTCCAGCAGCTGAGAGCCGCCGCCGCCAAGCAGCCGGACTCGTACGCGGGAGCCGAAGGAGTGATCGGAGGGACGCTCGCTGTCTTCACCGTGCTGGTCGGCTTCTCCGCCGTCATCGCCGCGTGCGGCGTGGTCAACACGCTCTCCCTGAGCGTGCTGCAGCGCGGCAGGGAGCTCGGGCTGCTCCGCGCGCTCGGCTTCAGCGCAGCCCAGGTACGCCGGATGATCCTCGCCGAGAGCGCCCAGCTGACCATCGCCTCGGTGCTCACGGGCCTGGTGCTCGGCACTCTGTACGGCTGGATCGGCGCGCAGTCGCTGCTCGGCCTGATCCCCGGCGGCGGCCTCCTCCCACCGGCGCTCCCGTGGCCGTACCTGGGTGCGATCGCCGCCGCGGCTGCAGCGCTGGCCGTCCTCGCCGCGATCGCTCCGACCCGCCGGGCCACGCGTATCTCGCCGATGGCAGCACTGGCCATCGAGTGACGCCGCTGAATGTTGGCTGAACTCTCACAGAGCCTCAGCTAGCGGTGAAGTGAGCCGACAATAATGGGACGTCGCCGCCACAACGGCACCGCTCTGCCCGCCCCCGAGAGGATCCACCCCTGAACTGGTTCATGACGCTGAGGATCGACAAAGCGCCGTTCCTCGTCACGCTGAACGTCGTAGCCGCTGTCCTCGTGCTGTACCTGCTGGTCCGCCCCACCTGGCGACGGACCCTCGCCGGGCTGACCGCTGCAGTCGCGGGCGGCCTGCTGGGGTGGTTCGTCGTCTGGCTCGTGACGGATGTGTACGACGTGTTCGGTGTCACCTTGACGCAGGTGACGACCCTGTGGACGGCGCTGGGCTTCGCGGGCGTGAGCCTTGCGATCGCCAACCTGTTCCGTTCGCGGTGGTGGCGGAAGGTGATCGCTGCGCTCAGCATCCCGGTCTTCCTGGCGGCAGCGTTCTGCGGCATCAATTCCGACTTCGGCGCCTACCGCAACCTGAACGACGTGCTCGGCGTCATCCCGTACAAGGCGCTCGAGCTGCACTCCGAGCACGGCGAGGTCGTGACGGGGACCGACTGGCGCGCGACCGTGGCCGACCCGCCGGCCTCCGCCCCGGCCGCCGTGCCGGCGAAGGGCGAGGTCGGGAAGGTCTACATCCCCTCGAACGTGTCGCGGTTCCCCGCCCGAGAGGCGGTCGTCTACCTCCCGCCCATCGCTCTGACCACCCATCCTCCTGCGCTTCCCGTGCTCTACGCCCTCTCCGGCCAGCCGGGTGCCCCGGCGGACATGTTCACGGCGGGCAACGTCGCCGGAGTGATGGATGCGTTCGCGGCGAAGCACGGCGGTTACGCACCGATCGTGGTGGCTCCCGACCAGCTCGGCGGCCCCGGGCGCAATCCCATGTGCGTCGATTCGCCCGCGTACGGCAACTCTGCGACGTATTTGCTGACGGATGTTCGCCAATGGGTGCGTTCGCACCTCCGTGTGAGCGGAGACCCGTCAGGATGGGGCGTGTTCGGCTACTCGCAGGGCGCGACCTGCGCCGTGCAGTTCGCGAGCGCCCGCCCCGACGTGTTCGGTTCGGCACTCGCGTCCTCGAGCGAGCTGGGGCCGACGCTGGGGAACAAGGAGCTCACCATCCGCACGGGATTCGGGGGATCGACGGCGGCCTACGAGAAGGCGCAGCCCGCGTCGGCGATGAAGGCGAACGCGCCCTACCGCGACTCCGTCATGATCTTCGGGACCGGTCAGCTGGATGCGAAGTACACGAAGTTCGCCCAGGAGCTCTATGGCGATGCCGTCCGCGCGGGCGTGCGGGGGCAGGTCCTGAGCTCACCGGGTACGGCGCACGACTGGAAGACCGTGCGGTACGTCCTCTCCCACGGCTTCCCGGCGATCGCCGAGCAGCTGGGGCTGGGGTCGTGAAGCCGGCCGCTCTGCTCGCACGCAATGCCGTCCTCGCGCGGGCGGCGAGGCTCGTCGCGCAGCATCCGTTCACGACGGCGCTCACCGTCCTCATCCTGGGACTGGCGCTCGCCACCGGACCGCTTCACGGGCCGCACCGGCCGTTGCGGGGCTGGCTGGGGGCCGGCGCCGTCCAGCTGATGGACGGGCACTGGTGGTCGCCGTTCACTGCAGTCCTGTTCACCGACAACCTGCTCGAGCTGATCGTCGTGCTCGTCCTGACCGTCGTGCTCGTCGGCGCCTCCGAGCGGCTGATGGGGACCTGGCGGACGGTTCTCGCCTTCTTCGGAACGGCGGCGGTCGGCATCGTGGTCGGCGTCCTCGTCCAGGTGATCGCCAACGACATCGGAGAGCTGTGGGCCCGGAACGTGCATGGGCTGCTGGTGCTCGACGTGTTCACCGCCATCGGCGGCACGGTGATGACCGCGAGCGCATTCGCCGGAACGCTGTGGCGCCGCCGCATCCGCGTCATCGCGCTGCTGATCGCGATCATGTACCTGCTCTATTCCGGCATGCCGTCGGACCTGTACCGGCTCCTGGCGGTGCTGACGGGTCTGTCGCTCGGGCCGTTGCTGCGCCAGACACGGGTGGCCGGCGACTGGCTCCGCAGCTCCCACCATGAGGTCCGGGTGCTGCTGTCGGCCGCCCTGACCATCACCGCGCTCGGTCCGGTGATCGGCCTCCTCGGATCGACGCGATACGGGATGCTGTCCCCGGTGGGCCTGCTGTTCAGCAACGAGACGCCCAGCGCCACCGCCGTCATCCAGCGCTGCCAGGCGTTCGCCGTGACCCGGCAGTGCTTCCACTCGCTGACGCTGGAGCGCATCCACGGACTGGGGCCGGTGCTGCTGTCCGTGCTACCGCTGCTCCTCCTTCTCGTCGCGGCGTACGGACTGCTGCGGGGACGTCGCTTCGCGGTCTGGCTCGGTGTCACGGTGAACGGCCTGCTCGCGCTGCTCTCGGCCCTCTACTACGGCATCCTGCCCGCCGCCTCGGCCCGGCCCACAGTGTCGGCGCGGTACTGGGAGGTCACCCTCATCCTGGCCCTGTCGGCCCTGGTGCCCCTGGCCATGGCGATACTCCTGGTCGTCTTCCGCCGGCACTTCATCGTGATGCCGACGGCGCGGGCGGTGCGCCGGTACGTCATCCTGCTGCTGGCGACGGGGTTCGGGCTGATCGGTGTGTACGTGCTGGTCGGCTGGCTGCAGAAGGACACCGGGTTCACCCGTCCGATCGACATCGAGGACCTGCTGAACGACGTGCTCGAGCGGTTCATCCCGGTCAGCTTCCTGCGACGAGAGCCCGCGCAGTACCTCCCGACGACACCGCTCGCGACGGTCGTTTACCACAACATCGGAACGGTGTTCTGGCTCGTCGCGATCGTGGCCGCCATCCCGGTGATGCTGGGGCGTGGACTGCGCAGGCGGGGGACCGGCGACATCGGGCAGGTCCGGGAGCTGCTGCATCGGGGCGGAGGCGACGCGATCTCGTTCATGTCCACCTGGCCGGGCAACTCCTACTGGTTCGACCCCATCGGGGGAGGCGCGATCGCCTACCGGGTGGAGGGTCGCGTCGCACTGACCACCGGGGGACCGTTCGGGGCGGTCGGTCCGCATGACGGCGCCATCCAGGGATTCGCGCGCTTCTGCGACGACAACGGCTGGATCCCGGTGTTCTACAGCGTGGAGGCGCGGTACGCCTCGCTCTTCGACCGCCTCGGCTGGTCGAGCATGACCGTCGCGGAGGAGACCGTGATCCGGCCGCAGCTGTGGGCGACGACCGGCAAGAAGTGGCAGGATGTGCGCTCCTCCATCAACCGCGCGCAGCGGGCCGGCGTCCGCGCCGAGTGGACCAGCTTCGCCGCCCTGCCACTCAGTGCGACGGTCCAGCTCTCCGACATCTCGGAGCAGTGGGTGGCGGAGAAGGACCTGCCCGAGATGGGCTTCACACTCGGAGGCCTGGACGAGCTGCGCGATCCTGATGTACGCCTCATGCTCGCGGTCGACGAGCACGGCCGGATCGAGGCCGTCACCAGCTGGCTCCCGACCTTCCGCAACGGCATCGTCGTCGGCTGGACGCTGGACTTCATGCGCCGCCGTCCGGACAGCATCAACGGTGTGATGGAGTTCCTCATCGCCGAGGCGGCCACCCGGATGAAGGAGGACGGCATCGAGTTCATGTCGCTCTCCGCCGCGCCGCTCGCCCACACCGCGGCCACCCCCGAGGGCGACAAGGCCGCCATGGATCGGCTGCTCGGCTACCTGAGCTCGTCCCTGGAACCGGTGTACGGCTTCCGCTCCCTGCTCAAGTTCAAGCAGAAGTTCCAGCCCGAGCTGCACCCGCTGATCATGGCCTACCCGGACCCGGTGGCGCTGGCGGCGATCGGCATCGCGCTGGTGCGCGCCTACCTGCCGGGGCTCTCCGTGCGGCAGGCCGCGAGCGTCGCGCGCGGGCGGGCGTGACCCACTTGTGAGGATGTTCCCGGCCGACGCTATAGCGCTCCGTGGTATTCTCGCCACTGTGTACGGTCTGCTCCTTCTTAGCTGCCGCGACGAGTCCTAGTTCTGGGCCTCCCTCGTCGCGGAGTTCGTCGTCGGCTCTCCACACCACACCGCGAGGAGCAAACAGACCATGAAGAACACGCAGGCGCCGAGCGCCATGCCCATTCACAAGTACCGTCCCTTCCACGAGCAGATCCGCGTCGAGCTGCCGGACCGCACGTGGCCCACGAAGCGCATCACCCAGGCCCCGCGCTGGTGCGCCGTCGACCTGCGCGACGGAAACCAGGCGCTGATCGACCCGATGAGCCCCGAGCGCAAGCGCATCATGTTCGACCTGCTGGTACGGCTGGGCTACAAGGAGATCGAGGTCGGCTTCCCGTCGGCGAGCCAGACCGACTTCGACTTCGTCCGCAGCCTCATCGAAGAGGGCGCCATCCCGGACGACGTCACCATCCAGGTCCTGACCCAGTCGCGTGAGCACCTCATCAAGCGCACCTACGAGTCGCTGGCCGGCGCCAAGCAGGCCATCGTGCACCTCTACAACTCCACGAGCATCCTGCAGCGGGAGGTCGTCTTCCGCACCGATCAGCAGGGCATCATCGACATCGCGCTCAGCGGCGCCCGCCTGTGCCGGCAGTTCGAGTCCCTGGTCCCGGGCACGGCGATCTACTACGAGTACTCGCCCGAGAGCTACACCGGCACCGAGCTGGAGTTCGCGGCCGAGATCTGCAACCAGGTGCTGGAGGTGTTCGAGCCGACGCCCGAGCGCAAGGTCATCATCAACCTGCCCGCGACCGTAGAGATGGCGACGCCGAACGTCTACGCCGACTCCATCGAGTGGATGTCGCGCCACCTCAACTACCGCGAGAACGTCATCCTGTCGCTGCACCCCCACAACGACCGCGGAACGGCCGTCGCCGCCGCCGAGCTCGGCTACATGGCCGGAGCGGACCGGATCGAGGGCTGCCTGTTCGGCAACGGCGAGCGCACCGGCAACGTCGACCTGGTCACCCTGGGCGTGAACCTGTTCACCCAGGGGATCGACCCGCAGATCGACTTCAGCGACATCGACCAGATCAAGCGCACGGTGGAGCACTGCAACCAGCTGCCCGTCGGCGAGCGCAGCCCCTGGGGCGGAGACCTGGTCTTCACGGCGTTCAGCGGATCGCACCAGGACGCCATCAAGAAGGGCTTCGAGTCGATGGAGGCGCGCGCTGCGGAGCAGGGCGTATCGGTCGACGACCTGGTCTGGGCCGTGCCCTACCTGCCGGTCGACCCGAAGGACCTGGGCCGCAGCTACGAGGCGGTCATCCGCGTCAACTCGCAATCGGGGAAGGGCGGCGTCGCCTACCTGCTGAAGACCGACCACTCGCTGGACCTGCCGCGCAAGCTGCAGATCGAGTTCTCCGGGGTGGTTCAGGCGAAGACGGACGCCGAGGGCGGCGAGGTCACCAGCGACCAGATCTGGGAGATCTTCCAGGACGAGTACCTGCCCGCTCCGACCTCAGACCCCGAGGCGAAGTGGGGCCGGTTCGAGCTGGGCAGCACGTCGACCACGAACGAGACCGGCGACCACGTGGTCCTCACCGTCACGCTGCGGGACGGCGACACCGTCTCCAAGGCCACCGGAGAGGGCAACGGTCCGATCGCCGCGCTCTTCGACATCCTGAAGCAGCACGGCGTCGACGCGCACCTGTACGACTACTCGCAGCACACGCTGTCGGCGAGTGAGTCGGCCCTGGCCGCCGCCTACGTCGAGCTGGATGTGGACGGCCAGCGCCGCTGGGGCGTCGGCATCGATGCGGACACCACGACGGCGTCGTTCAAGGCGGTCGTCTCGGCGGTGAACCGCGCGGTGCGCGCCGCGGCCGGCCGTTCGGTCGACCAGCTGGTCAGCGCCTGAGTCCTGACGCCTGCCCTCCCGGTCGCGCGTCTCCCGTCCCGCGTCTCCGCGTAGCGAACGGAGGTGATCGTGTCCCGAACGGGACATGATCGCCTCCGTTCCCCGCGTTTCCGCGTCATCCGGGACGGAAGTCCTCCGTTTCCGACGGCCCTACTCGCCCTTGTCGATGCGATAGCGGGGGAGCGCGCCGGTGTCCGTGCGGTCGGCGGTCCGTTCGGCTGCGGTCTCCGCGGTCCGGCGTGGCACGCGGATGAGGCGAGGCCAGCGCGGACGCGGGATGCGTCCCAGCTCCCGCTGCTCCGGCAGGCTCCAGCCGAAGCGCACGGCGAGCAGCCGGATCACCAGGGTCACCAGGACGCAGACGATCGCCGCAGCGGTCAGCGGCGCGCCGAGGTCGATCATCACGACGAGGACGATGGTGCCCGCGCCGGCCGCGACGGCGTACAGCGAGCCGACGTGCATGAGCGCGATCGGCAGGTTGAGCAGCATGTCGCGGAGGATGGAGCCGCCCACCGCGGAGACCACCCCCACGAACACCGCGGGCACCTCCGGCAGGCCGAGGGCCAGAGCCTTGCTCGCGCCGATCGCGCCGAAGAGGCCGATCGTGAGCGCATCCAGGAGGGTGATCAGCGGATCCAGCCGCCGGAACAGGCGGATCAGCAGCATCCCGAGCAGCGCAGCCACGACGGTGATCGGCAGGTACCAGTTGGACTGGAGCGCCAGCGGCGTGACGTTGAGCAGCAGGTCGCGGAGGAGGCCGCCGCCGACGCCGGTGGCCACGCCGATGATCGCGACGCCGAGCAGATCGAGCCGGCGGTCGCGGAATCCTGCCGCGAACATCGCACCCTGGAGGCTGCCGACTCCGACGGCGATCAGGTCGCCCCACAGCGGGATCGACAATGCGCCGATGGCGAGGGCGGGCGTGCTCATCCGTCATATCTATCATGCGCGGTGGAGCCTGCCCGGCTTCTCGCGATCTGCTGGTCCCAACACGCCGTACCGCCCGCACGCCATACGGCATGTTGGGACCAGTCGCTTCAGGCGGCCGCCCGCGCGCCGGACCACCGCCTCCGCCGTACTGTCAGCCCGCCGCGCGATACTGGAGTGTGCCTGTCTACCGTGATGAAGCCGTCGTGCTCCGTACCCACAAGCTGGGGGAAGCCGACCGCATCGTCACGATGCTGAGCCGTCAGCACGGCAAGATCCGGGCGGTCGCGAAGGGTGTGCGGCGCACCGCATCCCGGTTCGGGTCGCGGCTGGAGCCGTTCATGGTCGCCGACGTGCAGCTCTACGAGGGGCGCAGCCTCGATATCGTCACGCAGGCTGAGACGCTGGGCGCCTACGGAGCGCTGATCGCGGACGATTACGCCAGCTACACGGCAGCGAATGCCATGGTGGAGGCCGCCGACCGGCTGACCGACGCTGAAGCATCCCTCCAGCAGTACCTCCTGCTCGTGGGTGCACTGCGCTCCCTCTCGCGCAGGGAGCACGGTGCCGGCCTCACGCTCGACTCCTACCTCCTGCGGGCGCTGTCGCTCGCCGGCTGGGCTCCGAGCTTCCAGGACTGCTCCCGCTGCGGCGCGCCCGGTCCGCACACGGCGGTGGTCGTCCAGCTGGGTGGCGTGGTGTGCGACAACTGTGCGCCCCCGGGTGCGCCCAAGGTGGATGCTCCCACCATCGCGCTGCTCGGCGCGCTGCTGTCCGGTGACTGGGAGGCGGCGGACGCGGCGTCCGACACCACCCGCGGCCGCGCCAACGGAGTGGTTGCCGCGTACACCCAGTGGCATCTGGAGCGCGGGCTGCGCTCTTTGCAGCACATCCCGCCGGAGCGGAACGAGCAGCGCGGCGCGCCGTCGCAGCATGAGCACGGCGACACGCACGAGCGGGACGACCAGCGCGAGCACGACACGCGCGAGCACGACACGCGCGAGCACGACACGCACGAGCACGACACGCGCGAGCACGACACGCGCGAGCACGACACGCACGACCAGAAGGCGAGTGGATGAGTCCGAAGCCCTACACGCACAAGGATGCGGTGGAGTACCGCCCGCTCGACTGGACCGGCGTGCATCCACCCGCATTCCCGGCGGGCGGTGTTCCCTCGCACGTGGCGATCGTGATGGACGGGAACGGCCGGTGGGCGAACCGTCGCGGCCTCACCCGGATCGAGGGACACCGTGCAGGGGAGGCGTCGCTGCTGGATGTGGTGGCCGGCGCCATCCAGGCCGGCATCAAGCATCTGAGCGTGTACGCGTTCTCCACCGAGAACTGGAAGCGGTCGCCCGATGAGGTCCGCTTCCTGATGGGCTTCAACCGGGAGGTGCTGCACCGGCGCCGCGATCAGCTCAACGAGTGGGGAGTGCGGGTGCGTTGGGCCGGACGACGACCGCGGCTCTGGTCGTCGGTCATCAAGGAGCTGCAGTACGCCGAGCAGCTGACGGCCGGGAACGACGTCCTCACCCTGACGATGTGCGTGAACTACGGCGGTCGCACCGAAGTGGCGGACGCGGTGCGGGCGATCGCCGAGGAGGTGGCCGCCGGCCGGCTGCGGCCGTCCGCGGTGAGTGAGAAGACCATCCAGCGCCACCTCTACCTCCCGGACATGCCGGATGTGGACCTCTTCGTCCGAAGCTCGGGCGAACAACGGACCAGCAACTTCCTGCTCTGGCAGAGCGCCTACGCCGAGATGGTGTTCCTCGACACGCTGTGGCCCGACTTCAGCAGGACGGACCTCTGGGAGGCGGTGGACCTCTACCTGCGCCGCAATCGACGGTTCGGGGGTGCAGTGGATGCGCCCGTCGCGGAATAGTCGGACCGCTGCAGGATGTTGCGCCTGACGTGAGCGAACCCATCAAGATCGACATCTGGTCCGACATCGCGTGCCCGTGGTGCTACATCGGAAAGCGCAAGTTCGAGGCGGGAAGCGGCCTCTTCGCCGGCGCCGGCGATGGCCGCGGAGTGGAGGTCGAGTACCACTCGTTCGAGCTCTCGCCCGACACTCCGGTCGACTTCGAGGGAAGCGAGGTCGACTTCCTCGCCGGGCACAAGGGCCTGCCGGCCTCGCAGGTCGAGCAGATGCTCGAGCGCGTCACCGGAATCGCCTCGTCCGTCGGACTGGACTACGACTTCGACAGCCTGAAGCACACCAACACCGTGAAGGCGCACGAACTGCTGCACTTCGCGAAGGCGCGTGGTGCGCAGCTGGAGCTGGCGGAGCGTCTGTTCCGCGCCTACTTCATCGAGGGACGTCATGTCGGCCGCATCGCCGACCTGGCGGACCTGGCAGCCGAGGTCGGACTGGACCGCGCCGAGGCGCTGGCGGCCCTCGAATCCGGGCAGTATCTGGCGGACGTACGCGCCGACCAGGCCACTGCGACCGAGTACGGCATCAACGGCGTCCCCTTCTTCGTGATCGACGGTCGGTACGGCGTCTCCGGCGCGCAGGACGCGCAGGCCTTCGCGCAGGTCCTCGAGCAGGTCTGGTCCGAGCGCGCCGCGGTGACCGCGTGACGCCCGCCGTGCCGGCGACGCCGCCCGCGTCGGCCGCTGGGGCGCCTCCGGCGCCCCAGCCGGCCCCGCGCCTGCCGCTCGTCCCACTCGGCGCCGCCGGCGCCGTCTGCGACGGCGACACCTGCGCCCTCCCGTAACTATTGGTCCCAACACGCCGTGTCAGCGCCGAGCGTTACGGCATGTTGGGACCATTCGTTTTCAGAGCCTGCCGGATACGTGCGAGCGCCTCGTTCGCCCCGGCACGCATGTGCATCTTGCTGATGCGGACGACCGTCCATCCGAGAGACTCGATCCGGTACACACGATCGATGTCCGTCTGATATTGCTCCGCGTCCGTACGGTGATGGTCCCCGTCGTACTCGACGACCAGCCGCGCCGCGGGGAATACGAGATCACCCGAGGCGACGATCCTCCCGGAGGCGTCGGCGATGGGGTGGTTCACGTGAGGATCGGGCAGGCCGGCGCGCGCGACCGCCAGGCGGAGCACCGTCTCCATCGGCGAGTCCGTCCGAGCCCGCACCAACCCGATCGCTTCGCGGATCTTACGGGCGCCTGGTCGAGCGGAGATCTCACTGGCCGCCCGAATCAGCTCGGACACTTCGCAATACGGAGCTATCCGACGCACCAGGGCATCGCCGACGATGACCAGTTCATCCAGTGTCAGAAGAGACGCGAGTTGGCACCATACCTCCGTGGGCTCTGGAACCCGCATCCCGCGAACCAGTCGCACTGATGGGCGGCTCGAAAGGGCGTGTCCACGCACACCCCGACCTTTCGGCGCTCGAACAGGCAGCACCGCCGAGACATGAAGCCGATCGTTCTCCGAGTGACTTCGCGGCAAGGGGAGGCCGTAAATCGATGCAGCGGTGGTGTGGCTGAAGAAAGTGCCCGGAGTCATCACAGCCCGGTATGCGGCGCAGCGCGCAAGCAGATCGACTCCGCTGGACGCGTGCACCATCCGTACGCCGTGAAATGGCGCGTCGAGGTCTGCGCGGCGAAGACGCTGCACCGGAACCCCGGCCTGTACCGCGACGCGAACGGAGAACGCGGGAGATCGGAGGATGGGTGGGAGCGGTCCCGGCTGCTTCATGAGGCCACCCTGCATCATCCAGCGCGCGAGCGTCGCGCGTTCTCCACAGGCGGGGAACCACTGGTCCCAACACGCCGTAAGCCGCCGTGCCTTTACGGCATGTTGGGACCAGTGGATGGGCTACTCGGGGTCGGTGATGTCGGCGACGGTGGCGCCGAAGGCGGCGACGAGCGCGTCCGCGTCGACGAAGAGGGAGTAGCCGTGCTCGCCGGCGCCCATCGAGACGGTGCGGCCGAGGATCGTGGCGTCGGCAACGACCGGCCACGCGGTGGTGCTCCCGAACGGCGTGATGGTGCCGCGTTCGTAGCCCGTCGCCGCGAGCGCGACCGAGGCGTCCGGCAGCTGCAGTTTGTTCACCTGGAGCACGGAGCGCAGCTTCGCCCACGCGATCTTGCGTCCGCCCGGCACGAGCGCGAAGAGGAAGGTGTCGTCACTGCGTTTCACGACCAGTGTCTTCACGATGTCCGAGGGCTGGATGCCGAGCAGCGCCGCCGCCTCGGCGAGGCTCCGGGCGGCCGGCCGTTCGATGATCCGGATGTTCACACCGCGAGCTGCGGCATCGGCGAGCACACGCTCCCGACCGGTGTCCACAGCTTCGACGCCGGGGGAGTCTTCCACAGATTCCGGTCTCTCGGTCATAGCTCAGCGCGCCTTCTGGGAGAATCGAGTGAGATGCCTACCACTGCAACGATAAGCCACGCGCCCCAGCTGACCATCGGTCCGCTGCGGCTCGACGTGCCTGTGGTCCTCGCTCCGATGGCCGGGATCACCAACACGGCGTTCCGGAGGCTGTGCCGGGAGTTCGGCGCCGGGCTCTACGTCAGCGAGATGATCACGTCCCGAGCGCTGGTCGAGCGGACGCCCGAGTCCTTGCGGCTGATCACGCACCACGAGTCGGAGACGCCGCGCTCCATCCAGCTGTACGGGGTCGATCCGAAGACCGTCCGCGAGGCCGTCACGATGCTGGTGGGAGAGGATCGCGCCGACCACATCGACCTCAACTTCGGCTGTCCGGTGCCGAAGGTCACTCGCAAGGGCGGCGGTGCCGCGCTGCCGTGGAAGCTGGGGCTGTTCCGCGAGATCGTCGAAGGCGCAGTGGATGCGGCGGGCGACATCCCGCTGACCATCAAGATGCGCAAAGGCATCGACAGCGACCATCTCACCTACCTCGAGGCCGGCCGCATCGCCGAGGGCGCGGGTGTCGCCTCCGTGGCTCTGCACGCCCGGACGGCCGCCGAGTTCTACTCGGGGCAAGCGGATTGGTCGGCGATCGCCAAGCTCAAAGAGACGATGACCTCGACGCCCGTGCTGGGCAACGGCGACATCTGGTCGGCCGCCGACGCCCTCCGGATGGTCGACGAGACCGGGTGCGACGGCGTCGTCGTCGGCCGGGGCTGCCTCGGCCGTCCGTGGCTGTTCGGAGACCTGGCCGCGGCATTCCGCGCACGAGCGGGCGAGCTCAGTGCTTCGGAGGCGGAGGCGGCGCAGGCGCGCCCGACACTCGGCCAGGTCGCGCAGGCGTTCCGTCGCCACGCGGAGCTGCTGGCCGAGTTCTTCGAGAGCGAGGAGCGCGGCTGCCGCGACATCCGCAAGCACGTCGCGTGGTACTTCAAGGGCTACCCGGTCGGCGGCGACCTGCGTGCAAGTCTCGCCACCGTCGACACGCTGGAGCATATGGACGAGCTGCTCGCGACCCTGGACGCTGACCAGGAGTACCCGGGCGAGGCCGCGGAGGGCCAGCGCGGTCGCGCCGGGTCGCCGAAGCGCCCCGCCCTCCCCGATGGATGGCTGGCGAGCCGCGATCTCGACGGCGCGGCGCGCGCAGAGGTCGCCGACGCGGAGGTGCACAACAGTGGTGGATGAGCTGGCGGCACCGCGCTCCGGCGCACATTCGCGCAACGACTCCCGGGAGGGCGCACCCGGTTACACCGAGCACGACCGCGAACGGTGGATGCCCGAGCAGCACTCCAGCCGCCGGAGCGACTTCGCGCGCGACCGCGCGCGCCTGCTGCACTCCAGCGCCCTCCGCCGGCTCGCCGCGAAGACGCAGGTGCTCAGCCCGACGGCCGGCCTCGACTTCGCGCGCAACCGTCTGACGCACTCGCTGGAGGTGGCGCAGGTCGGCCGCGAGCTCGCGAACAGCCTGGGACTGGACCCTGACATCGTCGACACCGCCTGCCTGGCGCACGACATCGGGCACCCTCCCTTCGGCCACAACGGCGAGCGGGCGCTCAATGCGTGGGCGGCGGAGATCGGCGGATTCGAGGGCAACGCTCAGACGCTCCGATTGCTCAGCCGGCTGGAGCCGAAGGTCTTCGGCAACGACGGGCGCCCCTATGGCCTCAATCTCACACGGGCGAGCCTCGACGCCAGCTGCAAGTATCCGTGGCCCGCATCCTCGTCGGTCGCCGATCCGAGCGGGCGCGCCAAGTTCGGGTTCTACGCCGACGACCGCGCCGTCTTCGAGTGGATGCGCGCCGGCGCGCCCGAGCGCCAGCGCTGCATCGAGGCCCAGGTGATGGACCTCTCCGACGACATCGCCTACTCCGTGCACGACTTCGAGGACGCGGTGGTCAACGGCTACATCGACGTGGCGGCGCTCGGCAGCCGGGTCGACCACGAGGATCTCGTCCAGTCGATGCACGAGTGGATCGGCGGCGAGGTCACCCACCACGAGCTCATCGAGGCGTTCGACCGGCTCGACAGCATGGACATCTGGCTCGACGGATGGGATGGCTCGCGCCGGTCCCAGGCGCGGCTGAAGAACCTCACGAGCCAGCTGATCGGACGGTTCGCGCACGCGGCCGTGCACGCGACGAAGGAGTCCGCCGGGCGCACCGATCTCATCCGCTTCGGCGCGGACGTGGTGGTGCCGGCGGGCATCCAGGCCGAGATCGCCGTGCTGAAGGGCATCGTGGCGACGTTCGTGATGTCGCGGAACACGCGGCAGCCGATCTACGCCCAGCAGCGCCAGATCCTCACCACCCTCGCCGACCTGCTCTACCAGCGGGGGCCGGCGGAGCTCGACCCGGGATTCGCCGAGGACTGGCGCGCGGCAGCCACCGACGACGCGCGCAGGCGCGTCGTGGTCGACCAGGTCGCCAGTCTCACCGACCAGTCCGCGTTGAGCTGGTACGAGCGGCTCGTCCAGCATTGAGCGACTCGAAACGGGGATGCGCACGGCCGGGGTTGAATACCGCCGCCCTGTGCAGAATGCTTGGGGTCAGGCCTTCAGGAGGAAACGAATGAGCACCGCAGAACCACCGTCGGACGGCGGAAGCCCCGCAGAGGGCGAACCGTCGAACGCGGCATCGGCCGGCCCCGGGGCCGTACGCCGCACGCCGCGCGCCTCCGCCGGGGCAGCGGATGCGGATGCGCCGGCGAAGCGCCCCTCGAGTCGAGCGAAGTCGGCGACGACGAAGCGGGATGCGGCAGAGCCGGCTGCGCCAAAGACGGCCGGTGCAAAGTCGGCTGAGTCGGCTGGGGCGAAGCCCGCTGCGGCGAAGCGCACCGCGGCGCAGGCGCCCGCGGCCCGCTCCCGGCGAACGACCGCCAAACCTGCCCCGATCGCGCCCGAGGGCGAAGCCCCGGACATCATGGATGCGGCGCTCTCCGCGCGCGAACCACTCGCGCGGCGGAACGCACCAGCCGGATCCGCACCCGCAGCTGCTCGCGCCGTCCGCGCGAAGGGGGCGGTCACCGAGCGCGACACCTCGTCCTCGCCTGCAGAACCGTTGACTGAGGGCACCGCCGATTCCTCGTCGAAGACCTCAGCAGATACCACAGCCACCAAGCGACTGCCGACCGCTGCGGAGCTCGCTGAAAGCACCGCGCCCGAATCGCCTGACGCGGCCCTCGATCGAGCAGGATCGGTCACCCGACCCGCAGCGCCCGCCGAGGCCGCAGCCGCCACATCC